>WGCP01000353.1 GCA_015493715.1 Desulfobulbaceae bacterium | reverse complement strand
TGGTCACGATACCGTAGGCACCGATCAGCATGGCCGCAAGTTCGAGAAATTTTACCCCGATCACAACCCTTTTCTTGGTGAACCGGTCGGCAAGCCAGCCGCCCCAGGCGGAAAAGAGGATAAAGGGCAGGGAAAACAACTCGGTCGCCCTCCCCTGCAGGCTCGACATGCCTGCACCGACAGCAAGCAGCAGGACCGCCTGTTTGAAAAAATTATCATTAAAAACCCCGAGAAAATAGGTCACGGCCATGGCAATAAACCGTTTCCGTGCCTGTCTGATTTCCTGTTGCATGATCTGCTCCCTGAAAAAACTTCAATCATTGTTTCTTCTCTTACTACAAGAGTTGTGCCGGAATGAAACACTTTATCATCATACTGATTTATCGATATTTTTATTCATTCTTATCCAAAGAGGACAGTTACCCTCCCCTGCTATTGACAATAGATGTATACATGCTATACAATAATTGAGCATGAAAACAAAACCTCGTGAAAAAGAACACATTTTTTTGCGCCGGGTTGCCGCATCCATCTATGCCAATCCCTTTACTCCGGCCCGGCATGAGGCTGACTGCCGGTTGACCGGACTGGCGAAAGATACCGATCCCGATTTCGTTCTGCAAAAGGCGATACAGATGGTCAACAGCAGGGTCAAGGCCATGACCGGCGCCGGCAGGGCACACCTGTCCGCCTGTGATCCCGGGGACCGCCCTGCCCTGGCCAACCTCTTTCTCTTTTTCCTCTTTCATAAATACCTGCCTTTCTTTGACCTCCATATCCGAAAACAAAATCAAACCACCCAGTCCCTGCCCCTGGATTTCGGCCGGGATCTGGAAAAAGAAATGGCGGCTTTTGGTTTTTCACCCAAAGAGACCGGTCAATACATCGCCCTTTTTTTCCAGATGCGGCGGGCATTTTTCTTTATTCATACAAGCCTTATCGGCAACAGCCCCTGCATGGAAAAACTGCGTGCCCGTCTCTGGAACACCTTGTTCACCTATGACATCAGGGAGTACGCACAAAATCTGATCGATAAACTTGAAGACTTTTCAACCCTGATGGTTGGTAAAACCGGGACCGGCAAAGGGTTGGCCGCCGCTGCCATCGGCCGTTCCGGTTTTATTCCCTATGATGATAAAACCCACTGCTTTACACCGAGTTTTACCCGGGCCTTTCTTGCCATTAATCTCTGCCAGTACCCGGAACAGCTCATAGAGTCGGAACTGTTCGGTCATGCCCGTGGCGCATTCACCGGCGCCGTGGCCGAGCACCAGGGAATTTTTACCCGATCAAGCAGGCAGGGCGCGGTTTTCCTCGATGAAATCGGTGAGGTCAGTATCCAGACACAGATCAAGCTGTTGCGCATCCTGCAGGAACGCACCTTCAACCCGGTGGGCAGTCATACAAGCCTGCGCTTCAAGGGACGCCTCATCGGCGCAACCAATCAGGACCTTGGCATGATGATTGCAATGGGAAAATTCAGGGAGGATTTCTATTTCAGATTATGCACCGATACCATTTCCCTGCCCTCGCTAAAAAAAAGAATAGACCAGTATCCGCAGGAACTGGATCTGCTGGCAAACCACCTGGTCTCCAAAATAGCCGGTACGGGGACAAAAAAATTACAGGACAGGGTAAGGACGGTACTGCAACGGCCGGAAAACAGGGACTATGACTGGCCCGGCAATGTTAGGGAGCTTGAGCAGGTGGTCCGCAGGATCATCCTGCACGGATCATGTCGGTTGCAGGGACAACGGGAGCAACAAGACGACACCGGACGGTCCATATTTGCCCAGCAGCCGACCGTGGCCCGGCTTACCAGTTATTACTGTCGCCTTCTGTATGAAAAACATAATAATTACCAGGCAATTGCCCGCATTACCGGCCTTGACCGGCGGACCGTTAAAAAATATGTTGAGCAGAACTGAGCAAGGGGAAACCGGACGGGAAATACAACAGGGAAGATAAAAAAGGCCCGCAACAGTTGCAACGAACTGTTGCGGGCCCGGATACAACGAAAAAGAACGAAAAAGATTTACTTTGCAGCGCCTTTGACGGCATCAGCGGCAGCGCCGGCGGCTTTTTCCGTTCCGGTCAGCGCATCGGTTGCCTTTTGTGTGGCAGCGTCAACAGCCTTGTTGGCCTGTTCCTTAGCCATGCCGACGGCTTTGTCCTTGGCATTGGTAATAACCTCGGCTGCCGCGTCTTTTGCCTCACCCGCAACGCCTTTTGCTGCATCAGTCACACCCTTTGCAGCCTCGGCCGTTGCCTGTCCGGCAGAGCTCTCGGAAACGCCGGTCACGGCCTTTTCCGCTGCCGCCCCGACACCTGAAGCATAGGCAGAAAAAGCGATGCCAAAACACAATGCAGCTGCTGCCGCAACAGTGATACATGTTTTTCTGGTCATTGTCATGTTACCCTCCTGTAGTTAACTCATTTTAAAAAACAGGGCCGTGGAATATCCACATCCCTTTTTATCAGGCAGAGAACATACCCTAATTTTTCCATTCCTCCTAATAAAGAAATGGTAAGAATTTGCAGAAGATAGCTCATTTTTTTCTGCCGCAGGTGCTATGGATCAAACCGTCCCTGTTGCTGAAAGAGAGTCCAGAAGATGTGATCCTTGAAAAACGGCATCGCCTGCGTTTGCATGGTCGGCAGAGTATGTTATATACAATTTACCTCAATGAAAAGACCTGCTTATTAAAGACCTGCTTATTATAGAATTGAATCCTGAGCCTCGCTTTCTCATGACACGACTGTTTTATAAAGCCTTTCTCTTCCTGTACTCCTGCAGCCTTATTTTTGCTGTTGCCGGTTGCCGGCAGGCGCCTTCGACAACTCTCGCAAACCCGAAAGGCAGCGTCCCACGGCTTGAAAAAATCGGCAATAACATCTGCCGGGACAATCTTTCCGGTCTCATGTGGCAGACCGGCCGAAGCAGAAAGATCAATGACGGACAAAGGGCGGAACAGTATGCGGCCAACCTGAAGACCGGGGGCTTCGACGACTGGCGTCTCCCGACCCAGGGTGAATTTTATACCCTCCATATTCTCTTTTTTCTCAAAAAAAACGGTGAGTGCCGGATGAAATATAAAGGAAGTTACTGGTCTAAAAACCCTGGTCTGCCCCCCCGTCCTGGACGATGGGCCTCTCCCTATTACACCTGTGGACTGAATTTCGATTTTGAAGAAACGAATAGCGGTTTTGTCCGGGCTGTCCGGCCCTGAGGAGCTGCCTGTTGCAATTTATCGATCTACCTGAAACCTGGCGGCGTTCCCGGTAAGGGTCAAGGAAAATATCTTTCCGGGAACGCTTCCGTTAGCAAACACTCTGGTATATCTTTGCCGTAATATTATATTATTAAATTTTACCGGAAGCCTGAATGCCGACAATAGAAATCGGCTCCATACTGGGTTCCGAAGAAAGATCAGGATGTCCAGCGCAGTTTATAGTGATCAAATCTTCAGGCACAGCCCCCATCCTGATAGCCATATTCATGGTATCAATCTCTTTCACCGGCGCCTCAGCCATGCTGACGATCTGGCTGCCGATCACCTTACGGGTTTTGCTATCAAATATCACCTTGAGTGTCCAGGGTTTCATGTCTTTAATCATACCGTGTTTACTGCGGGAGTCCACAGTAAAGGCCGCTGTCTGTATGTCAAGCCGGGCTGCAACCTCTTCACTTAGACCCACGGAGGCCGCGCAGAGATCAAAGAGTTTAACACAGGAACCATACAATACCCCTGGAAATGGGATGGCTGCCCCGGCCAGTCTTTTGGCCACCAGGCGTCCCTGGGAAACTGCCGTACCTCGCAGTTGACCGGGTATTTTTCTCCCGGAAACCAGACAGGTATTTTCAACGTTATCTCCTGCAGCGAGAATATCAGGATCTGAAGTTTCCATATACTCATTTATTTTGATGCCATATTCGCCCAACTCAAGGCCGGCAGATCTGGCAAGTTCAAAATTTGTCCGGGCACCGACAGAGACAAGAACCATGTCCGCCTTGATTTCTTCCGATGAATCCAACTCAATTCCGGTAACAGAACCTCCTGCGCCGACAATTTTCGCGACTCCGACCCCAAGACGCATCGTTATCCCCTGCTCTTCAAGATAAGGGGTTACCCTGGCGGCCATTTCATCATCCAGCATTGCGGCAAGGGGTCGTTGCAACAACTCGACAACGGTGACATATAATTCAGGATGGGTTGTTTTAAGCAGTGTTCCTACCTCAAGGCCGATGAATCCGGCCCCGACCACGGCAAGACTCTTTACCTCATGATTCTTCATGAACCGGATCATGGCTTCTGCGTCCGGAGAGCTCCTCAAGGTAAATACCCCGGCAAGATCCTTTCCCTCAAAAGGAGGAAGCACCGGATCCGCGCCATTGGCAAGGGCAAGTTTGTCATAGGAAATCGTATCGCCGCCCTGAAGCGTTACGGTCTTCTTGCCACTGTCTATTCCGACTGCCCGATCTATGATGACCTGAACGCCCGCATTTTCAAGCACTTTATCCGGTACAATAATCGAATCCCTGGTAGCCAGACCGGCCACAACATGAGGAAGAGCTCACCTGACAATGAAATTAGGTTCCGCCCTGATTACCGTTACGTCCAGATCAGGATTAATCTTCCGTGACAAAATCGCCGCCGGACCACCAGCGCCGCCGCATCCAATAACAACTAACTTTTTGTTCGCGCCCATTATACTTTCCCCCAAAGTTGAATCATTTCACAAGCAACAATTTTATAAAAATGCGAATTTCATTATCTGTCAATACAAAGCTCTCCAGGGGGCACGATACGCAGACCTGGGGGAAGAGAAGACATCGATAAAACCGGCAGAATAGACCACAAATCGTATGGATTGTACCTGATTCCAACTCAAGGCATTTCCATCCTGGTATTTATCCTGCCGACGGCAGTCTGTCTCTCTTATACATGACAAAATGCCAGGGCCTCAGCGGCAATCCGCATATGCTCTTTCTCCGCCTGGGCAATGGCAAGAAAGGCCTCCTTCATGGGACCGTCTGCAAAATAATCAGCCATATTCCGATACAAATCATAGGCCGCATACTCTATGGTAATGGCCATTTCGACAATATCCAGGCAGGGATCATCATGTTCCTCGTCAAGGAATTGTCGCATGGCCTGGACAGTCCGGCCACCCTCCAGCACCTCTCCGGGCAGGGAATCATACAGGGCTTCAAAGGGCTCCGCCTCAGGATATTCCTGTTGATAATAGTGATAGATCAGCCGGGCATGGCCCTCCTCGGCCCTGGCAAGGAGATCAATAAAATGGGCAAACTCCTGCTCTCTGTGCCTGGCAAGAACCTGGGAATAAAAGATATACGCTCCCTTTTCCATGTCCATTGCCCGATACAGGATATTTTTTGGCTCCCCATGAAGAGAAAATGCCGTCATTTTCGGAAAATCGGGTACGGCATGATCATTCCAGCCTAAAATTCCACCGGTAAGATTATAGATCCTTTCCACCGGCAATCGTCCGGAACCGGCGAGTAGGGCCGCAGCCTGCGACCTTTTGCCTGAACGTCAATAAAAAATGACATCCCGGTTCACGGGCAGCTCAC
>WGCP01000352.1 GCA_015493715.1 Desulfobulbaceae bacterium | reverse complement strand
TTGAGCTGGCAGGAGGTGGTGCGCAGGGCCAAAACAAAAGAGATCGACATGCTTTCGGCAGTGGGTTTTTCCGAAAAACGGTCCCGGTTTTTATCCTACTCTATCCCCTATCTTGGTTTTTACCGCATGGTTTTCTGTCGATCCGATGCCCCTTTTATTTCAGGCGTACCGGATCTGGCCAAACTGAACATCGCCGTTCAGGCAAACACCTCCCATGCGGCCTGGATCCAGGAGCATACCAACCTGAGACCCCATTATTACGATACCCTGAAAGAGACGATCCTGGCCGTATCCAGGGGAGGGGATGATGCCTTTATCGGCAATCTGGCCGTCTGCACGTATTGGATACGCAAACTTAATATTACCAACTTGCGGGTTGCCGCGCCCGTTTCCCTGGAGCGTCAGCTCTTGTATATGGCCGTGCGCAAGGACTGGATGCCGCTTGTGGGGATCATCAATAAGGGAATCCGCTCGATTTCACCCGAGGATGCCGAGGTTATACGAAATCGGTGGCTTGCCGCCGGCTATTCGGTCGGTGTGTCAAGAAGGATCATTTATCAGCGTTTGGCCCTGATTTTGTTTGTTTCCCTGTTTGTCATTTCCTTTTTCTGGTTCTGGAATACGCGCCTGAAACGGGAAATCGTTCGCAGAAGAGAGGCGGAAAGCGCTTTGCTTGATATTCAGGGCAAGCTGGTGCAAAAAGTCGCTGAACGCACCCGAAAGCTGAAAGAGAATAAAGATTATCTGCAGGCTATCTTTAATGCACCCAATGAGGCTATTTTTATTCATAATCCTGAAACAGGGGCTATTCTTGACGTCAACAAGACCATGCTTGAAATGTACGGTTTTACCTATGAAGAGGCCTTAAGGGTACGGGTTTCTGATCTCAGCCTGGATGAGCACCCCTATGATGAGGAAGAGGCCATCCAATATATACGGCGTACCCTGACAAAGGGACCTCAGACCTTTGAATGGTTGTCCAGGAAAAAAAGTGGTGAACTGTTCTGGACCGAGGTAGGGTTGACGCTGACGAAAGTTGCCGCCAGGGCCTATATCATTGCCGTGGTGCGTAATATTGACGAGAAGAAGAAGAACGAGCAGATTCTTCTTGCCGAACAGGAACGCCTTGCCGTCACCCTGCGTAGTATAGGCGAGGGTGTCATTGCCGTTGATATGCAGGGTGGTGTCGTTCTTGTAAACAGGGTTGCTGAAAAACTGACCGGCTGGACCTTTAAAGAGGCCCGGGGGCTACCGTATTCCAAGGTCTTTGTCGTTGTGGACGAGAAGACCGGCGAGCGGGTTGAGGATCCGGTTGACATGGCCTTTCGCCGGGGAACTGTTGTTGGTCTTCGGCATCATGCCGCCCTGCAGGCCAAAGATGGGACCATGCGGAGTATTGCCGATAGTTGTGCGCCTATCCGGGACCGGGACTCCCAGGTGATTGGTGTTGTTCTTGTGTTTCGGGATGTCTCCAATGAGCAAAAGATTGAGGATGAGTTGCTTAAGATCCGAAAACTTGAATCCGTCGGTGTTCTTGCCGGAGGCATAGCGCATGATTTTAATAATATTCTGGCGGCGATTTTTGGTAATATTGAGTTGACAAAAAAGCTGGCCGGGTCGGATAAAAGGATGGCATCCCTGCTTGATGATGCTTTAAAAGCCTGTGGGCGGGCGGAAAAACTGACCAAGCAACTTCTTACCTTTGCCAAGGGAGGAGAACCGATCAGGGAAACGGCGTCCCTTGTTCAACTTATTCAAGATTCCGCCGAGTTTGTTCTCCATGGAAGTCAGGTTTCCTGTTTCTACAATTTTCCAGAGAACCTGTGGCCGGCACAAGTGGACAAGGGCCAAATCAGCCAGGTGATACAGAACATCATCATCAATGCCCGGCAGGCCATGCCGGACGGAGGGACGGTGCGTATCGAGTGCGCCAATGTTGAAGACGGTTTTGCGGAACTGTTTCCCGGCATGCCGGAAAAGAGATATGTAAAAATCGTCCTGGTTGATACAGGCGCCGGTATCGATCCGGAAACCATTGATAAAATTTTTGATCCGTTTTTTACCACCAAAGCAAAGGGCAGTGGCCTGGGTTTGGCTATCTGTCATTCTATTATTATTAGACATCAGGGCCGGATTTTTGTCGAATCAACCCCCAATGTCGGCACGACCTTCACCATTTATTTACCGGCTTCAGATACCGGCAAAGAGAGTATCAAAGGTATGGACAAGAAACATAACGGCCAACAGCCGCCGTCAGCGCGTATAATGGTCATGGATGATGAGGACCTTGTCAAGAAGGTGGTTAAATCACAGCTTGAATACCTTGGGCATGAGGTGCTCTTTGTAGCCGACGGATTGGAGGCGGTCGGACGTTACCGGGAACGTATGGGGACGGATGAAAAAATTGATTGTATTATCATGGATCTGACTATACCAGGAGGCATAGGCGGCAGGGAAGCAGAGCAAGATATTCTTGCAATAGATTCGGATGCCAGAGTGATTGTGGCCAGCGGCTATTTCAACGATCCGGTCATGGCGAATTATCGGGAATACGGCTTTATGGCGGCGGTCTCCAAACCCTTTAATCTTGATGAATTACAAAGGGCAATCGCCTCAGTGTTGACCTGATTTTGCAGGTAATGGTGTTGATCTTCTCCCACCTCAGAGCGCTGGTACCACTCGTCGTCGATCTGTGTCGGTGATAAAATTGTCCTTTTCAGACATGACACTTTTTTCAGACAGCTATAATTTTCTTGAATTGTCGGAATTCCTCCCGCATAATAAATATATGTAAGTCTCCTCTTTACAGGCCACCTTGAAAAATTGCTATTTTGCCCAATTTCTGTGTCACAGTAAAAAATAAAATGCTCACATATGCTTAATATGCTGCGCTTTTATTTTTCACTGTTCCTTGAACTTGAACAAAATATCTAATTTTTCAAGGTACCCTACAGTCGATTGTCCTTATCCTTTTCCATTTTCCGGGGGTGAATAATGCAGGAACCAAAGAGTATGGCGGAAACAGAACAGATTCATCCTTGGTCCAATACCCAGGAACTCATAGCCGAAGTTCTTTCCTTTGCGCCGAAAAAACATTTCGCTCCCGGGGATCCCGTGTTGTCACCGGAGACAAAATCCGAAGTTTTTTATTATGTCGAAAGCGGAACGGTGGAGGTCAGCTATACCGGTGCCCGTCAGACGAAAATTACCGTTGCCCTGATTGGTGCCGGCGAGTTTTTCGGCGAAATAGGTTTCTTTGATCAGGGTTCCAGAGTACGAACAATAGTGGCCTCCGAGGATGCCGATATTGCGATTTTCACCCAGGAGGTCATGGAGACGATCAGAGATCAACGGCCTGATCTGTATATCGACTTTCTTCTCTATCTTACCCGAAAAATATGTACGAAGTTTCGGCGTCTTTCCGGTGAAACTTCGCCCATAGCCGCCTATGCTGATTCAATAGCCGATCGCCGTTCCTGTAAGTATACCGGCGCCAAACCATTACCACCAAGTCTGCTGCGTTCCGAATTATGGCAGAATGTGCACGAGCAGGTGGAACGGATATCCATGGAATTTTTTAATATGTCCCTGCTGATTCAGGAGGTGGCGACGGACAACGAAGAAGAAAAAATAAGGCTGGAATGTCAAGAAGTTCTGGAAAGGTTTGCCGAGAGTATGCCACTGTTGGAACGTCAGGTAGCCGGTTCGGGATATGAGGATATTTTTTGGGGATATATCTTTAAAGAAGTCTATCCTTATTTTATGCGCAGTCGTCACGCTGAACGAAGCTATCATAAACCCAAAGGATATGCCGGTGATTTTCTCATGATTGAACATATTTATGAGAATATTCCCAAAGGAGATGGTAGAATTGGTGAATTAGTAGATGCTTTTTGTCTGAATCGACCTTCCTCAAAAGCAATTCGTGGTCGGCGTCTGCTACTGGCCGACCAGCTTGCCCGGCTGACGGCCCCCCTGGCTCAACAGGGAAATCAGATTGCCATCATGAATCTGGCCTGCGGACCAAATCGGGAGTTGTTTGATTTCCTTTCTCAGTGTGAATACGGTTCCCTGATCAAGGCCTTGTGTGTTGACATTGATGCCGAGGCATTGGAATATACCAATAAGAACGTCGATACCTTTTTTCATGGGGCCGATATTAAGTTAATGGAAGAAAACGTTATCAAGTGGTCTCTGGGCAGGGTGAAACATCGAATAGAACAACAGAATATAATTTATTCCGCTGGTCTTTGTGACTATCTTGATGATCGTTTGTTTAAAAAACTGATCACCCGTTGCTATCATCACCTTAAACCCGGCGGTACATTGATTTTAGGCAATTTTGACTCCCATGAAGATGCAGTTTTCATGGATCGTATTTTAAGATGGAAGTTGATTTATCGCAGTCGCGATCAATTAGCCGCTCTGTTTGCCGATACTCCCTTTGGGACGGCAACCATCTTGAGTGAAGAGGAACGGATAAATCTGTTTGCTCTTGCCGTCAGGAAATAATTGTTTATGCCTGTTCCGGAAACTATCGGGGAAAGTTTTGCTGGTGAACTGGCTGATCTTTTTGCCCAAAAGGCCGTACCCATCCTCTGGTTAGGAATTCTCTTCTTTCTTTTTTTTTCTTTGCTTGATTATTTTGTCCATCGTCCCTTTTTCCCTCTTTTCCTGTCATATCGTTTAACTCTGGGCATTTTTGTCCTTGTTTTACTCAGTTTGCTCCATTTTCGATCATTACAACGTCATGCCCTGTTTCTGACGGGGACGGCCCTTGTTGCAGCAAGTTTTACCATAAGTATGATGGTCATTCATATTGGGGGTTTTTCCTCACCATATTATATCGGTATAGTTCTCACAGCTTCCTTCGCCTTCTCAGTTCTTCCTATGACCGTTACCCAGGTTATGGGTATCGGTATTGCCATGTATGCCGTTTACATCGGCACACAAGTACATTCAGGCTATCCTTTGAGCCGGCAGGAATTTGTACATGCGGTAACAAATACTGTCTTTTATTTTTCTATCCTGCTTGTCATTACCATCAAGGTTCACGATGATATGAAAATTCGCCGATCCATATGGCATGGACGAAGGAAAATGCATCAACTCCGGGATGAACTGACTATTTATACCGGAGACCTTGAGTATCTCGTTGAGCAGCGTCTTCAGCAGTTGGAGGAGTTGAAGTTTCGTTTCAGTGAACTATATGAAAATATAATGGACATGGTTGCTGTTGTCGGTGAGCAGGGGGAGGTCCTGCTCTGCAATAAGCGTTTTACCAAAGAGTTCGGTGTTTCCGACCAAACAACGCCTCCTCCCTGTCTCTTTGATTTTTTTGTCGGCAAGCGGCGGAATAAAATGGTTGCTCAGATGTTACCAAGGTTCTCCGGCAGATCACCAATTTATGGCGTTGAAACAATAATGGTGACCGCAGAGGGCAAGGAGATAGCTGTTGAAATAAGCGGTAGCTGGGTGGATATAGACAATAGTGGTCCCGGCTGCCAGTTGGTGTTGCGAAATATAACCAAACGCAAGAAGATGGAACAGCAGATGCTGGAATCAACCCGTTTGATTGATCATTCACGGCGGACGGCGATTCTTGGCCTTGCCAAACTTGCCGAATATCGTGATCAGGATACCGGCACCCATCTTGAACGTATCCGTGAATACACACGTATATTGACCCGGGCCCTTTCCGGGCAATCCGGTCTGCAGCATCTGATAACCCCTTCGTTTCTTGAAGATATAACCCTGTCTTCCGTTCTGCATGACATCGGGAAAGTAGGTGTTCCCGACAAGATCCTGCTTAAACCCGGAAAACTCTGTCGGGAAGAGTTTGAGGTGATGAAGATGCATTGCATCTATGGGAGCGATGTGCTTGCCGAAGCCCAGCGCGATGCCGGTAATGTTTCCTTTCTGGCCATGGGCCGGCAGATCACCCATTTCCACCATGAAAAATGGGACGGTAGCGGCTATCCCGAAGGACTGAACACTATCGATATTCCTCTTGCCGCCAGGATCGTCGCCCTGGCGGACGTGTACGATGCGCTGACTTCCAAAAGGTGTTATAAACAGGCCCTGTCCCATGAACAGGCCAGGGAGATTATTGTTCGAGACCGGGGAAGCCATTTTGATCCACAGGTTGTGGATGCCTTCCTTGAGCAGGAGGCAAATTTTCAACGAACCCGCATGGAAATTCTTTTGCAGTAGTCACTTAAAAATGGTTGCCCGATTGACAGAGGATATGCAGCAGACCTACTTGAAAGATCTGCGCCGTTTGTGTCATCATCGAATGTCGTATCTGCTCTTGATGACGGCGGCATTATTTCTCTTCTATGCTCCTCTTGATTATTTACTCGTCCCCGGACACTATGGTGAGTTGTTGTACTATCGCCTGACGGTTCTTATTTTCTGCCTTTTTCTCTTTTTTCTCAACCATCAGGATACAAGACTCCGTTATACCTATGTTCTTGCTTCTTCCCTGTATGTGTTTTCTCTTTTTGTGCTCTGTTTAATGGTTATCAGGACAGGTGGCATAGCATCTGATTATTTTATAGGGTTTATTCTTGCCGTTGTTGTCTTTGCCGTCATGTTGCCGTTAACTCCGTCCCAGGTACTGGTCAGTGGATCATTTGCCGTTATCGTGTACCTGATTGCGGTTTTCCGGCCTGATTTTCATCTCAGTGGCTATACAAATACAGTTATCAACAATGTGTTTTTCATGGTCTGTTTTGTTGTGTTGGTAGCAATTCAGAGTTGGTTTGAAACCGATTCAAGGACGGAATCCTTCTCCCTCCATATGCAGGAGCAGGAGGCGGCTGATTATCTTGACCAACAGGCGGAAGCCCTGGAAGCCGAAATAGCAAGGCGTTCCAGAGAACATCAGCAGACGGAGAATCGTTTTCGTCGGTTGTTTGATCATATCATTGATGATGTCGTTCTAGTTGACATCAACGGACGAATTCTCTACGCCAATACTTCTTTTTATGACCATTTGGGGTTAGTCCGGAAAGATGAAATAAATATCATTGATCGCATATTACCCAATGAGCAGGAGCAGTTCCGGCAGAGTTTTCTGCAGTCGGTAGCCGACGGTGAGGTCGTTGGTAACTATCAGGTCCGTTTGATGGGTGCCGATGGAGCGCAGTTGGAGGTGGAAATCAACGGTAACAAAATGGAGCAGGGGCGTCGGTTGATTGGTCTGCAACTGATCATCAGGGACATTTCAGTCCGTAAACGGATGGAAGAAGATGTCCGCAAGGGGTTGTTTGTACGAAAACAGACGGAAAATGCGACGATCATGGCTCTAGCCAGGCTATCGGAATACCGGGATGTTACGCCGAAAAATCATCTGAAACGAATACGGGAATACAGCCGTCTACTTGCCGAATTCCTGGCCCGAAAACCTGAATATCAGGGAAAGTTGGGGGGCAGCGGCGTTTCAGACCTGGCCATGGCTTCAGTGCTTCATGATATCGGAAAGGTGGGTATTGCCGATGATATTCTTTTTCAATCCGGCCCGTTATCAGTCCAGGATCAGGCCTTGACCCGGCAGCACACGATTTTCGGCGGCGATGTGATTAAAACCATGGAAAATTCATCGGAGGTGGATAGTGGCTTTTTGGAATATGCAAAAAATATTGCGTACTTTCATCATGAGAAATGGGACGGAAGCGGCTATCCGTTCGGACTGATCGGTAGGGAAATCCCCCTTGAAGCAAGGATTGTAGCGCTTGCGGATGCTTATGAATCAATTACTTCATCGACAAAGTATGGGAAACAGCGTTCCCATAAACAGGCCGTCCATATCCTTATAGGGGAGGCTGGGCATCATTTTGATCCGGACATTGTTGATGCCTTTGTCGATTGTGAGCAGGATTTTGTTCAGACATCCAAGCGCCTGACTCCATCAACGACGGTTCCTTCTTAAGGCCACCTTGAAAATCGTCTTTCGGAGTCTCCGTTTCACTCCGCTTACCTCGTTATGCTCAAAAAATTCTCCTCGGAACCACGCTAAAAGCGTGGTTCCTGTGGTGAAATTTTTTGTATTCCTCGAAGTCTACGCTTATCTGATCTTGAACGAAAATCTTAATTTTTCAAGGTACCCTTAACTGGAAGAGGAGAGGGCGAATTGCACGGCTGCATCAGCATGGATAGCCGTGGTGTCAAAAAGAGGGATGGGCGTGTCCTGCTGCCGTATGAGCAGGGAAATTTCAGTACAACCAAGGATAACCGCCTGAGCACCTCTTTGTGCCAGGCCCTCGACTACGTGGGAAAAGGCCTTTCTGGAATCGCCACTGATGGTTCCACAACAGAGTTCATCATAAATAACCCGGTGGACCATGGCCCGTTCTTCTTCTCCTTCAGGAATATAGACATTAATGCCGAATTTTTTCTCCAGTCGTCCCCGATAAAAGTCATCTTCCATTGTGAAACGGGTGCCGAGCAGGCCGACGCTGGTCATTTGTCTGTTCTTGACGGCCAGAGCCGTGGCATCGGCAATGTGCAAAATCGGAATGGAGATCACCGCCTCCACCTCTTCCGCCACTTTGTGCATGGTATTGGTGCATATCAGCAGGCAATCGGCACCCGCAGATTCGATCTTCTTTGCCGCATCGGCCAGTAGTTCGCCGGCCTTGTCCCATTGTCCAAGGTTTTGCAGCCGTTCAATGGCCGCAAATTCGACACTGTAGAGGATGATTTTTGCAGAATGCAGGCCGCCCAGAGCATCCCGGACGCCTGTATTGATTCGGGTGTAATAGGTGAGGGTTGATTCCCAGCTCATTCCACCGAGCAGGCCGATTGTTTTCATTGTACTTATTTTTTCTCCATACTGTTTGCCGGACGGTTGTCGCCTTCCGCCGGCTGGATACGAAGCTCTATTTTCCCGGCCTTATTGGGCGCTTTCAGGCTGTTAACCAGGCCGTATATCGTGTTTGCCAGGATGTCCTGGACAAAGTCTTTGAGCACTATTTTTTTTCCGTCAACCATAAGAATGACGCGTTCAGGGATATTTTTCTCTCCTTTCAGAAAACGTTTTTCCAGAAAATCGGCCAATTCCCTGCTCTCATCGAGGCGAAATATATAATCACCGACGATCCGGCGGTCCGTGGCAACGGCAATAACGCCGCTGACCTGATCACGCAGCAACTTACTTTCTCCCCGGTTGACCTCAACCTTGGCAATTCGGTGGGCGTGTTTGAATCCTTCGGCAATGACAATGTCAACATCCGGAAAATAGCGGTGGACCAGGGTCGTCAGGTTTCGTCCCTGACCGGTGGTTCGGAGGATCATCTGATCCGGCGCGACCAGCATGACGCCAAAAGCCCCTGCTCCGTGGTAGATTTCCGTATCAGTCCCCTCCTGGTCTCGGCCGATGTTCTGATCTTTGGTCGATTTAATAACGGCTACAGTGTAACCGCGATGTTGCAGATGGTGAACCACTTGGCTGGCAAGTGTGGTTTTGCCGCTGTTGTGCCAGCCGATAAAACTTACGATAGGGGGCATTGTCTATCCTTAACAAAAGCAGTGAAGATGGTCGATGGGTTATGAGTAAAAAAGATATCCGGATGAATTCTGTCCAAACATACACGCCCTGAATCAAAAAAAGCGGATCCCGGTCAGGATCCGCTCAAGGGTAGAGCAATGGAGCGTTGATGTCAAATCTTATAGCGACTGTGCAGTATTTCAACCTCTTCAGGTGATTTATAACCAGTGATCATACTTGCAAGTGATCCTTTAATGGCAAACAGCGACATGTACAGATGGATGATAAAGAAACCGACCAGACCTGCGGCGAGAAAGTTATGAAGAATTGCCATCTGCCTGAGTTGGTCGGTCGGGGCGGCAAAAGAATAAAGGTTGTAGCCGCTCCAGGCCATGACCCCGCCACCGATCGTTGCCAGCCAGAACCATATTTTTTGGCCGGCGTTAAATTTTCCCGCCGGAATTGGTTTTTTCTTTTTGCTTAAGTAACCGCCCATGATGAACAGCCAGAGGATGTCATGTGGCATGGGCAGCATGTCTTTGAGCCAGATCAGAAACAAACCGGCCGCCGACAGGCAAAAAACAATTGCGGCAATGAGGTGGACGGATCTGCCGGACATGATAAGGGCTCCGCCTCCGAGAAATTTTCCGAAGACTACCATGAGCCCGGTAATAACGAGCAAAGAGAACGAAAGAGCCGCCAGCCAGTGCAGAAAACGGGTGAGTATTCCGAAAAATTTAATCGGTGTGCCTGCATGAGAAAATGATTTAGCACCGATAATGATATAATGCAGCAGAAAAACAGTCGGTACGATGGTCAGGACCAGAAGAAAAATTCGGTTAAACAGGCCTCCCTGCCAGGTGGTAAAAAGTTGGCCATACTGCTGCCAGTCGCCGGTAAAAACTTTGTTGATGGATGCAAATGAAGCGGTTGACGGCCCTGACCCCGGTGACAGGAGAATTTGAGGACTTCCAGCCCAGGCAACGGCAGCAAGCAACAATGCACCGACGGGGAGAATAAACCGGAAATTTTTTTTTATGTTCATGGCTGTCTCCTGGAAAAATAGACACTGAAAATACCGGAAAATTGAAACAGGGACAGCGGAAATCCTCTGTCCCCGTTTTCCGGTTATTTTTTGCCGTACGCCTTGTCCCATCCCCAGGCATTTGCGCCGGAACCTCGTGCAAATACGCGTTTTCTGTACGCATCTGCGACTACGTTTGCGTCGCCGGCCATCAGCGCCTTGGTTGCGCACATGGCAGCACAGAGCGGTACCTTGCCCTCGGCTATTCGGTTCTGTCCATAAAGGCGTTTTTCCTCATCACTGAAGGTCTCTTCCGGGCCACCGGCACAAAAGGTGCACTTGTCCATGGCCCCTCGGGCACCGAATACCTTGCCGCTTGGAAACTGGGGCGCTCCGAACGGGCAGGCCATGAAACAGTAACCGCAGCCGATGCAGGTCTTTTTATTGACCAGCACGATTCCGTCTTCACGTTGGTAAATGGCATCCACCGGGCAAACGGCTATGCATGGCGCGTCTGAACAGTGCATGCAGGCGACTGAGATGGATTTTTCACCCGGTTTGCCCTCGCCGATGGAGATGACCCGGCGGCGGTTGACGCCTACCGGAACCTGATTGCCTTCCTTGCAGGCAATGACACAGCCGTTACAATCGATACAGCGTTCTACATCGCAGAGAAATTTCATTCTTGCCATAATTTATCTCCTCTACCGTATCTCGTCACAGGGTTTGTAGTGATACGGTTTCACATTTCCAAATCTTGTAAGTGGTCAGGGGTGCCGTAGATTCTCACAGGCGTGGCTAGTCGCTATAGCGCCTCTATGCGGTAGGCACCCGACCGTGCGAAGATACGGTGCTGCCCCTGATAGCTTACGCTCTACCCTATGCCTTACTGATTTTGCAGAGGCCGGTTTTGGTTTCCTGCATCTGGGTTACAATATCATAGCCGTAATTGGTGACCACGTTGGCCGCTTCGCCAAGGACATAGGGAACCGTCCCCTCCGGATAATTGGCTGCCAGCGATCTGCCCATGAATTCACCGCCGAAATGAAAGGGCAGAAAAATGGTCTGTTCATCCACACGCTCGGTGATTTTGGCCATAACTTTGATTTTGCCGCCGTTAGGCGACTCTATCCATATCTGTTCTCCATTGCGGATACCATAGTTATTGGCGGTAACGATATTGATCTCCGCATACATATGGGGCGCCAGTTCGGCCAGGTATTTGTTGCTGCGTGTTTCCGCGCCGCCACCCATATATTCGACCATGCGGCCGGTGGTGAGGATGAGGGGAAATTTTTTCACCCAGTCGGGTTTCTGCTCACTTTTGAACTTGGTGAATACCCGGTAATGGTCAGGTTTATCCTCATATGTCGGATATTTGGCGATCATATCAGGACGCGGCGAGTGCAGCGGCTCCCGATGGATCGGCACCTGGTCCGGGAAGTTCCAGACAACACAGCGGGCCCTGGCATTGCCGAATGGTGCCATACCACGTTTAATGGCCTCTTTAAGCGTTTTTTGGGAGAGATCGGTCTTCCAGTTGGTCCCGGGAACCACGTTTTTAAATTCAGGGTAGCCGCCCTTGACTTCGCTGCCGGGATTGGCAACGCCTTTGGCAGCCAGCAGATCCTCGGTCCGACCGCTCATGTCGTATTTTTTGGAGGTGCCGAATCTAGCCCTGAACGGCAGGCCGCCTTTGGCCACTGGTTTGGATACATCATAGAGGATCGGGGTGCCGGGATGTTCTTCGGTCCAGCATGGCCAGGGCAGACCATAATATTCCCCGTCGCAGGGGCCTCCTTTGGCCTGCATGGAGTCGATATCAAAGGTGTGCCAGTTGTCGGTATGTTTTTTGATCCGTTCCGGTGTCTGGCCGTTGTAGCCGATGGTCAGGGAGCCACGGCCCAACTCGCGGGTGATATCCTCGGGGGTCTGTTTGATATTTTTGTAAAATTTGTCGGCAAAACCAAACCGTTTGACCAGCTCGTTCATAATCCAGTAATCATCACGGCTGTCATGGACCGGATCAACAACCTTGTAGCGCCACTGAAATTGACGGGAGGTCGAGGTAAGGCTACCGGAGGTTTCATACTGGCTGGAGCAGGGCAGCAGGTAGACGTTGTCTTTTTCCGCCGCCGCTGCCGTCATGGTGGGAAATGGATCAACAATGACCACCAAGTCAAGTATGTCCAAAGCCTTTTTCAACTTATGGTACTGGGATTGGGAGTTGGAGGCGCAGCCCCAGAAGATGACGGCCTTCAGCGGCGTATACTGGGTTATTTTATCCTCCTGGATGGCTCCTTCATACCAGCGGCCCAGGGTGAAGCCTTTTTTGTTCATGTATTCCTTGGAGTGAAATCTGGATTTCACCCATTCGTAATCCACATCCCATACCCGGCACCAGTGTTTCCAGGAGCCGTCTTTCAATCCGTAATAGGCAGGTAGGGAATGGGAGAGTACGCACATGTCGGTTGCGCCCTGAACATTGTCGTGGCCGCGAAAGATGTTGGCGCCACCGCCGGAAACACCCATGTTCCCCAAGACCAGCTGCAGGATACAGTAAGCACGCGTATTGGACGAGCCGATGGAATGCTGGGTACCACCCATACACCAGATGACCGTGCCGGGGCGATGG
>WGCP01000351.1 GCA_015493715.1 Desulfobulbaceae bacterium | reverse complement strand
GCCACCGACGGCGTCATCCAGGACCGGATCATGGAACCGGGCGACATGACCTTTCCCAATGCGCCGGTATTGACCCTGGCCCGCACCAACCCGGTCTGGGTCCGCGCCTATGTTCCCGAGCCCGATCTCGGCAAGATATGGCAGGGCATGACGGCCACCATCAGCACCGACTCCTTTCCCGGCAAAAAGTACAAAGGCTGGGTAGGTTATATCTCGCCAACGGCGGAATTTACGCCTAAGAATGTAGAATCTCCTGAACTGCGTACCCGCCTGGTCTATCAGGTCCGGGTCTATGCCTGCGACTCCGAGGGTGAGCTGCGTCTGGGCATGCCGGCAACCGTGACCTTTGATCTGCACCAGTCGCAAAAAGACGCCGGGAGCATGCAAGATGTCTGCGGCAAATGAAAGACACCCCGTACCGCCGGGGAACGAGGATGATACCATCCTGTCGGTGACCAACGTCAGCAAACGGTTTCAGGTCGGTAAACGGACCATTCACGCCCTGTCCGAGGTTTCCTTTCAGGCAAAAGCCGGCATCGTCACCGGCCTGATCGGCCCGGATGGCGCCGGCAAAACGACCCTGATGCGCCTTGCCTGCGGCCTGCTTGTTCCTGATTCCGGCTCCATTACCGTGCTTGGCATGAACGCCACCAAAGATGCCCTCAAGGTCCAGCAGTCAATCGGATACATGCCCCAGCGTTTTGGTCTCTATGAGGACCTGACCGTCCAGGAAAACCTTGACCTCTATGCCGACCTGCACAAAGTCGCTGTCAAGGACCGACCGGCCCGCTATGAAAAACTGCTGCACATGACCGGGCTTGCGCCGTTTACCGGCCGCCTGGCCGGAAGGCTTTCCGGCGGCATGAAACAGAAGC
Source organism: Desulfobulbaceae bacterium (assembly GCA_015493715.1). Classification (GTDB taxonomy): domain Bacteria; phylum Desulfobacterota; class Desulfobulbia; order Desulfobulbales; family Desulfobulbaceae; genus DRLX01. Next base: position 8,083 of record WGCP01000351.1, on the reverse strand, counting down.
TGGGTATTGCCTGTGCCCTGGTCAGTCCGCCCCCGCTCCTGATTCTTGATGAACCGACCGTGGGCGTTGATCCGGTCTCCCGGCGTGAACTCTGGGAAATCGTCTATTCCCAGGTCAAGGAAATGAATATGAGCGTCCTGTTGTCCACGGCCTATCTCGACGAGGCCGAACAATGCAGCGAGGTGGTGCTCATGCACGAGGGCCGCTTCCTCGGTCAGGATGCACCTGAGGCCTTCAGCAGTAAACTGGTGGCCAGGACCTTTGTCATCCATGGCCGCGGTGACGGCAATAAACGGGAATTACTGCGCAAGCTCAGTGATCACCCCCAGGCCGTGGATGTCATTATCCTCGGCGACACCCTGCGATTGGTGACCCGGACCTCCATGAATGGTCAACAGGCTGCCGACACCTTTGCCATTGATCAAAAACTATGGAAAATTGATGCCAGTAAACCACGCTTTGAAGACGCCTTCATCGATAAACTGCAACAGCACAGGGAGCAGACGGGTGCAACGAAACGAGGCGCCATTACGGCGGCGACCGTGAAGAAAAAGAACGATGAGGCCGCCATTGTGGTCAAAGACCTGCGCCGCGAGTTTGGTAGTTTTGTCGCGGTCAAAGACTTGAGTTTTACGGTCGGGCGCGGTGAGATCTTCGGCCTGCTCGGGGCCAACGGCGCCGGCAAGACCACCACCTTCCGTATGCTCTGTGGCCTGCTGCCCGCCACCAGCGGTACCTTACAGGTCGCCGGTCACAATCTGCGGATTGCCCGGGCGCCGGCGCGGGCAAAAATCGGCTACATGGCCCAGAAATTTTCCCTGTACGGTGACCTGACCGTGCGCCAGAATCTCAACTTTTTCAGCGCCGCCTATGAACTGCGCGGTAAACGGCAGAAGGAAAGGATCCAGTGGGCCCTGAACTCCTTTGAACTGGCCGAGATCCAGGACAACGACTCCGATGATCTGCCGCTGGGCTACAAACAGCGTCTGGCCCTGGCTGCCGCCCTGATGCATGAGCCGGAAATTCTTTTCCTCGATGAGCCGACTTCGGGCATCGACCCACTGGCCCGCCGGGAATTCTGGAGCCATATCAATGCGCTGGCAAGCGCCGGAGTCACCGTTATGGTGACCACCCATTTCATGGAAGAGGCCAGTTATTGCGACAATCTGGTCATCATGGCCCGGGGACAGGTGCTGGCCGCCGGTTCGCCCTCCGAACTGACGGCTCGGTACCGCAGCCCGGACAATCCGGAGCCGTCCATGGAAGACACCTTTATTCATCTGATCGAAGAATTCGAGCAGCAGCAAGGGAAAAACAGTTGAGGAAGAAAAGGCATGCCTGACATACAATTAGAAAAAACCAAAAGAGGTCTGCGATGGATGTAATGCGCCTGCGCGGCCTGGTCCGCAAAGAAAGCCGACAGATTATTCGTGATCCATCTTCCATTGGTATCGCCTTTTTTCTGCCGGTACTCCTGTTACTGATCTTTGGTTACGGGGTCAGTCTGGATGCCCGTCATGTTCCCCTGGCCATGGTGGTTGAAAAAAACAGCCCTCAGGCAACGGCCCTGGTGTCCGGATTTAACCAGTCCGACTATTTTCTGCCAATCCCGATGCGCTCCATCCAGGAAGCGGAACAGGCCTTGATGGAGCGACGGGTGGACGGGATCATCTGGCTGCGCCATAATTTTGCTCGCGACCTGCTCACAGGCGGCAAGGCACCCATCGGAGTTATCGTCAACGGCGTGGATTCCAACAAGGCCCGCCTGATCGAAGGGTACGTCACCGGGGTCTGGTTCAACTGGCTTGAGCGGATGACCGAGGCACAGGGCCGGAAACTGAACGTGCCGGTGACGGTGGAACACCGGGTCTGGTTCAACGCGGCGGTGCGCAGTCGTGATTACCTGGTGCCCGGTCTGATCGCCATCATCATGACGCTCATCGGCGCCATGCTGACGTCCATGGTCGTGGCCAGGGAATGGGAACGCGGCACCATGGAGGCCTTGATGGTGACACCGGTCTCTATGAAAGAGGTCATCGCCAGTAAAATTATCCCCTATTTCATCCTCGGGATGGGGGGGATGCTGCTGTCCGTGCTGATGGCGGTCTTTCTCTTTCAGGTGCCGCTGCGCGGTTCCATGTGGCCCCTGATCGTCTCCTCCTCCCTGTTCATGTTCACGGCCATCAACATGGGGCTGTTGATCTCCGTGGCCGCAAAAAACCAGTTCGTCGCCGGTCAGATCGCCATTGTCATCACCTTTCTGCCCGCATTTATCCTGTCCGGCTTTGTCTTTGATATCAGAACAATGCCGGTGGTCATCCAGTGGCTGACCCACCTGGTGGCGGCCCGTTACTTTGTCGATATTCTCCAGACTCTGTTTCTTGCCGGTGACATCTGGCCCCTTTTTCTGATCAATTCGGTCTGGCTTGCCCTGATGGCCCTGTTTTTCCTGATGATTATCAAGAAAAAATCCCGTAAACTTCTGGAATAATTTGTGTTATGCTGAGAAAAATATTCGCCCTGATGAAAAAGGAATTTCGAGCCATTCTCAAAAACAAAAAAACACGAATGGTCCTGATCATTCCGCCCATTGCCCAGATCCTGGTTTTCGGCTATTCGGCCAGTTTCGACCTCAACAAGGTCCCGTTCGCCGTCTACAACGAGGATCCCGGCCTTGCCTCCCGGCAGTTATTGGCACGTTTTCAGGGAGCGGAAACATTTCATCTCGTTGACACCATAGACCATGATGACGGCATCGCCCCGCTCATCAATGAAAAAAAGGTGATGCTGGTCCTGCATATCGGGCCGGATTTCACCAGAAACTTAAGCAAAGGGCAGCCCGCAAAACTGCAGGTTATCTTAGATGGAAGAAATTCCAACAGCGCCATGATCAGTCTGAATTATGTGCGTAATATCGTCATGGAATTTAACCGTCACTGGGCCGCCCTCCACGGGGGCCATCATGTGCCGGCCCAGCTTGTCGTCAGCTCCTGGTTTAACAGCAGTCTGGATTCTCACTGGTTTATCATTCCCGGCATTGTCGCCCTGCTGGCCCTGGTTGTCACCCTTGAGGTAACGGCGCTCTCCGTTGCCAAGGAGCGCGAAGCCGGCACCTTTGACCAGTTGCTGGTCACCCCCATGACACCGCTGGAAATCCTGATCGGCAAATCCCTGCCTGGCTTTATCATCGGCTTTGTCGAGGCCACCTTTATCATCACCATGACCATTCTCTGGTTTCATGTCCCCTTTCGCGGCTCCTTTCTCGTTCTCTACCTGGGAATCTTCGCCTTTCTTCTTTCGGCCATCGGTATCGGCCTGATGATCTCTTCTATCTCCGTTACCCAGCAGCAGGGATTAATGGGCGCCTTTCTCTTCCTGGTGCCGGCGGTCATTCTGTCCGGATTTGCCACCCCCATCGAAAATATGCCGCGGTTTGTCCAGTATATCACCTACCTCAACCCCATGCGCTATTTTCTGATTATCGTCCGTTCAAGTTTCCTCCAGGGGGCCTCCTTTGACCTGCTCTGGAACCTGTACTGGCCCATGGCGCTCATTGGTATCGCCACCCTGACCGCGGCGGGAATGCTGTTTCGTAACCGAATGTATTAACAGATTAAAACAGGAAAAATCATGAAAAACACGACACCACTTGCCAAACAAAAACATACCGCTTGGAGACGTTTTTCGTTTCTTCAGCGAAAAAAACAAATCCTGGTGCTCTCGGCGGCGGTCCTCTGCCTGCTTGGGTCCTGGAATCTGGCCGTTGCCCGTGACCTGGGAACAGTGCTGCTTGAGGTGGAAAAAAAGGCGCCGGACCTGCGGGCGGCAGCCGAAATGGTAAATGTTGAGAAAGCCAATATCAAGGTGGAAAAAAGCCGCTATTTCGGCGAGGTGGATGCCCTGGCCAGAAACACCAACTATAAGGACAATCGGTTGATCAACCCGATCTCTTATCCGGCCGCTTTAGAGCCCGATCTTTTTGACGACAACCAGTTCGGATACGGCCTGACCGCCAAGGTGCCGCTTGATATCAACGGCAAGATCAGTGCCCGCCTGAAGACGGCCCGGCAATTAAAAGCAGCCGTTGATGCGGGCCTGGGTGATGTCCGTCTGCAACTCCTGCACACGGCCGCCGCCCTGTACCATGATATCGAAGGGACCCTGGCGAACCAAAAAGCACTGCAACGCCAGATAGATGCACTGCAGGCCCACATCCGGACCACCGAGGCCGCCATAGAGGAACAACGAGCCATTCCGGTCAAGAAAATGCGGCTGGTGACCGAACGTGAAGACGTTAAAGGTCGGCTCGCCGCACTGAAAGGACGGGAGAAACAGTTACGGGCGGCCCTGGCCTCCCTGATGGCGGCCCGGACCTTTCCCGATGCCCTGGCCCCCATCCACGTCCTGCCGAAAAAGCTGGACTGGCAGGAAACACTTATTGATCAGCGCCCCGATATCAGGGCGGAAAAGGCCCGGTTATCCGCCGCCGAATCATCCGTGCGGGCGGCACAGGCTGAACGGTATCCACAGATGGATGTGGATGGCTCCTGGCTGCGCAACCAGGGGTACAACGGTGAAGGCGATGATAACTGGACGGTTTCCGTTCGCCTCGGCCTGCCCCTGTGGGACGGCGGCGGCAGAAGGGCGCAGGTGGAAAAATCCGGGGCCGAGGTACGGGTACGGCAACAAAAACTGGCCGCTCTACGCTACCGGGCACGGGCGCAGTTTATCGCCGCCCAGGCCGGCTGGGATGCGGCCGCAGCCAGATATAATGCCGCCGTGGCCTCGGAAAAGGCCGCAAAGGAAACCGAACGGATCCAGGCAAACAGATTTAACGAGGGATTGATCACGGCCGATGACCTTGTGAATGCCGAGGCGGCTCTGGCAACGGCCCGTTCCGGCAAGGCCATAGCGCTTACCGACTGGTGGAAGGCGGGTGATAAAATCCAGATCGCCCTTGGACGTGAACCGGCGTTGTATCCCGGCAGGCAGGCAAAAAAATAATACTAAACCGGGACACCGGCAACGTCAACAAAACGGCACATTCGCGGCTAAAGCCGCTCCTACTATATGCACCAAAATTCTTAATTTCGGCAGGAACAGCTTTAGCCGTGAATACTACTGGAGCGAACTTTACCCGCAACTCAAGCCCGTAAAGACAGGCGGTTTTAGCCGACTCTGCTGTCTATGCGGGCTGAACTCTACAAAGAATTTGTGAGATAACCCATGCAGAGAAACGCCTTCTTCCTCTACAGCGATGCCGCTAAAGCGGGAACGAGAATAGTCGCCCTGGGATTGATGGCGATGCTCAAACGTGAAGTAGCCGATGTCGCGTATTTCAAACCGATTATCACCCAGCCTGTCGCATCGGAGCGTGATATCCACTTCTTCAAGCGCTACTTTAAACTCGGACAACCCGTTGAAACCGCATTTGGACTGCACATTGACGAAGTGCGGAAACTGATTGCTGAAGATCGTCTTCATGAGGTGTATGAGAGAATTCTTGAACGATATCATGCCCTGGAACAGACATATGACTTTATCCTCTGCGAAGGAATTGAGGACGATTTTGATTTTGAAGAGGTCCTCGATTTTGATATCGACCTTGAAATTGCCGTTAGCCTTGCTATCCCCCTGATTGTCGTAGTCAATGCACAACAGACCGAGAACTCAAAAGATCTGCAGCAGCACCTCAGATTGCTGGAACGCACTTTTGTAAAGCGCCGTCTCCAGCTTCTTTCATTTATCGTCAATCGTGTCGATGGATCACTGATGGAGGAGGCAAAAGCAACCCTGCAGACGGAAACACCCCTTTTTACTCTGCCGGAAGTAGCAGAACTCAACCAGCCGACCATTGCGGAAATCATGGAGCAGACGGGAGCGGCGCTTATTTCCGAGGACGAAAAAATGCTCGACCGCTCGGTGAGCCTGAGTATTGTCGGGGCGATGACGCTTGAGCATTATCTGCATTACCTCAAAGACGGCGCTTTAATTATCGTGCCGGGTGATCGGGCTGATATTCTTGTGGGGACCTTCTGGGCAAACCTTTCCCAAAAAAATCCTTCAATCGCCGGCATACTGCTGACCGGCGGTCTGATTCCTTCAAAGAGTATCATGCACCTGCTCTCAGGCGTGGTGGATTTTCCCGCCCTGCCGATGATCAGGCTCTCTGTTGATACCCAGACAGCGGCATTAATGGTGCAGGCGGTTCAGCCGGAAATCACTTTGAAGAGTGAACGGAAAATTTCTCTTGCGGAGGGACTTTTCAATGATCATGTCGACCTCGCGATCATCAAAAAACGGTTCAGACTTCCACAGCCGGAAACCATGACGCCGGTACGATTTACCTACATGTTGTATGAAAAAGCCCGCCATTCGGGCAGTGATATTCTGCTGCCGGAGAGCGATGACGAGCGGGTTCTCAGGGCAGTGGAAATCGTGCTTCGCCGCAATCTGTGCAAGATTACCCTGCTGGGAAATCCTGAAAAAATTTCCCAACGGGCAAGCCTGCTGGGACTGGACCTGACAAAAGCCCGTATCGTCGATCCGGAACAGTTCCCGGATATGGATACCTTTGTTGAAACGTTTTACCGGTTGCGCAAGCACAAGGGTATTATCCGGCCAATGGCAAAAGAGATGATGAGCCGTGTCAATTATTTTGCGACAATGATGGTTTATCTGGAACATGCGGATGGTCTGGTCAGCGGCGCCACCCATACGACGCGGGAAACGATCAAACCCGCCTTTGAGATTATCAAGATGCGGCCGGGCGCCCGACTCATCTCCAGTGTGTTCTTTATGTTGCTCCAGGACAGGGTCCTGGTGTATGGCGACTGTGCGGTCAATCCCCATCCGGATGCTGAAGCGCTCTCCGAGATTGCCATCCAGTCGGCACGGACCGCCCAGGCATTCGGCATCGAGCCACGGGTGGCGATGCTCTCCTATTCCAGTGGTGATTCCGGTATCGGCAAAGATGTTGAAAAGGTGCGGCTGGCGACGGAAACCGCCAGGCGGAAAGCACCCGATCTACTGATAGAAGGACCGATGCAGTATGACGCCGCCATTGATCCGCAAGTTGCCAAAGAAAAGATGCCGAACAGCCGGGTTGCCGGACAGGCGACGGTCTTTATCTTTCCTGATCTCAATACCGGCAACAATACCTACAAGGCGGTGCAGCGGAGCGCCGGGGCCATTGCCATCGGTCCGATTATGCAAGGCATTCGAAAACCGGTCAACGACCTGAGCCGGGGTTGCCTGGTGGAAGATATCGTCCATACGATTGCCATTACCGCCGTCCAGGCCGCCATGGAAAAAGGGGAACAACGGGCATGAAACTCTTTGTCCTCAACTCCGGCAGCTCCTCCCTGAAATATACCCTCTTTGACATCAGCGACGGTATCAGGGAGATTGTTTCCGGGCTGGTGGAACGGATCGGTGAGCAGGGGAGCACGGCGACCCTGCTGCACAAAGCCGGGAAAAAGTGTGTGGCGGTGCGGGTAGCAGACCACCATGAGGCACTGGAGATGGTCTTGCGGCAATTGCGTGGCCATGGATACCTGAAGGCATTTTCCGATCTTGCCGGATGTGCGCACCGCGTGGTCCACGGCGGAACGGAATTCTCCGAACCAATACTGATCGACCAGCAGGTGCTGGATGCCATAGAAACGCTGATACCACTTGCCCCCCTGCATAATCCAGCCAATCTTGAGGGAATCAGAACCCTGATGAAACTCTCTCCCGATACGCCGCAGATTGCCCTTTTTGATACGGCCTTTCATCATCACATGCCGGAGGTTGCCTGTCGGTATGCATTACCGGAGGAAATCTTTACCCGGCTGAATGTCAGGCGTTATGGGTTTCACGGACTTTCACACCACTATCTCAGGGATGAAGCGGCAAAATTACTTGGAAAAACGCCGGAGCAATGCAATTTGATTACGCTGCACCTCGGCAACGGTGCCAGTGCGGCCGCGATCAGGGCAGGAAAAAGTATTGATACGTCGATGGGCTTTACGCCGCTGGAGGGGCTGGTGATGGGAACGCGCCCCGGTGATCTCGATGCGGGCATCCTCCTCTACCTGAT
>WGCP01000350.1 GCA_015493715.1 Desulfobulbaceae bacterium | reverse complement strand
GCGTCGATGTAACCGCGAATGGTCTTGCCGCTCCGGCCGTGCAGGGTCTTGTAAATTTCGTTGATCGCGCTGAGCAACCCGTTGAGGGTGGAGATACCAACCAGCACAAAGCCGCAGGAAATGAGACGGCTTAGGATTTCCGCACCTTGCGACTGCGGCGGTAGCAGCAGATCACGGGCAACATGGAACACCAGCACCGGCACGATCCAGGACAGCCTGGTAAAGACCCGGTTGTGGACCAATGCGTCGTCCCAGTGCAGCCGGTTGCCGCGAACCACATGCTGAATGAACCTGAGCAGGCTGCGCCGTACTATCCAGGTGGCCAGCAGGGCGATCAGACCGATCAGGAGGATCAGCGTCCCTGACACCAACATGGCTGCCGGCTGGTCGGACAGGCCAAGCTGGTGGAACATGTTGAGAAGGTATTCGTTCATGTCATGAATTTCCGGCAGCCTTCAGACTGAAGGTTATAGTGTTTTATTTCGTAAATTAATTATTATTCTAATAGATTACCTGCAATCAACAATAGCAGGTTAACTGAGATTGTTGCATGTCTTGTAGGGGCGAATTCATTCGCCAAAGGCATCTCACATGGCGGCTGAAGCCGCCCCTGAACTAGGCTGGTAATCAGAATGTTCTTTGCGTTGAAGAGTGATGCTATTCCAGGATCCAATCGTCCTTAACCCGCATATTTCACAAAGGTCGTAGCGAAAGGCCTGAAAATACAGATAGGGTACACGATCAGGACGGTGGGGTAAAGAGTCTTGCTTTTTCATACGGTCGGCCTGATACCTGTCGGAAAAAAACCACCTTTTCGGTGTGAAATATTACCTGAAATCCGCAGAATCCCTTGCAGGGCAATGATTTTTGGGAAAAGTGAATAAATCAAAAAAAAACTGGTGGGCTGTCGCTATATGACAGGGGTGGTATGGTATGGTGTGAAAAATGATATTGAATCGCTTGATAGACGGTTTAGGGCAAGGGCAATCTCTTGGGGGCAAAAGATGAAATTTAATAGAATAACAAACTTTTTAACCTTATTTGTCACAATAATAGAATACAGGTCATGAAAAAATTATATGCCCATTCAATTGAGTCACAAGATAAAACGGAATGGCAGCTTCTTGTCAATCATTTGAACAATGTAGCAAAGATTGCCAGTGGATTTGCCGATGCATTTGGAGCAGCCCGATGGGGTGATTGTGCTGGCAGGCTACATGATGCTGGCAAGGCAACAAAGAGATTCCAGCAACGTCTTGAAGGATCATCTGTTCGGGTGGATCATTCCACTTTTGGTGCCCGTTGGGTTTGGCAGCATTATGACCAGCTTGGTATTTTTCTGGCCTATGTAATAGCCGGACATCATGGTGGATTACCTGATGGCGGGGAACAGGCGAGACAACTGCATTTTCGTCTGAAGCACGCAAAACTTCAACCCATCCTTCAGGAACCTCTTGAAAAATGCATGGGGTTAACTTTGCCCTTCACTCTGATCAGGGGACAGGCCGGATTTTCACTTTCGTTATTTGTTAGGATGATTTTTTCGTGTTTGGTGGATGCAGATTTTATTGATACTGAAAATTTTTTCACACCGGAACGATCAATCTTGAGGTCTGTCCCACCTATTTCAGAAAATATCCCTGATTTGTTGAAAATATTTAAGGAATATATGCAGGAAATTATAAAGCAGGCAAGGCCGGGACAGGTCAATTCGTTGCGCCGTGAAGTCTTTGAGGAGTGTATTGCCAAGGCAAGCCAGTCAAGGCAGATATTTTCTCTGACTGTTCCAACTGGTGGCGGCAAGACCTATTCATCCATGGCATTTGCCCTGCACCATGCCGTTTATAATGGTTTGCGTCGTGTCATTTATGCCATCCCGTTCACTTCCATAATCGAACAGAATGCTGCTGTTTTTAAAGCGATTTTTGGCCGTGAGGTGGTGCTGGAACATCATAGTAATTTTATGGAACATAATGATTCCGTAGATGATGAATATACGATCAAAAACAGGCTGGCAACGGAAAATTGGGACATGCCCATTGTCGTAACGACAAATGTGCAGTTTTTTGAATCACTGTTTTCCTACAAAATATCGCGCTGCCGCAAACTTCACAATATTGCCAACAGTGTAATCGTTCTTGATGAGGCTCAAGCAATTCCGACCGGATACCTTCAACCATGTATGGCTGTTTTACAGGAACTGGTCAATAACTACGGTTGTAGTGTGGTGTTATGTACGGCGACACAACCGGCTCTGGATGACACGAGTTCTCTACGCAAACAGGCGCTCTCTGAAATTCAGGAGATTGTCAGCTCCCCGGACAGACTGTTCGCCAAATTACAACGGATAAATATTACATTTATTGGCAAGAAAACAAATGATGAACTATCGGAATTGCTTGAACATGAGCGAAAGGCCCTTTGTATTGTTTCTACTAAACTTCAGGCACGGGCGGTATTCGAACGATTGTCTAACCGAAGAGGCACCTATCACCTTTCCACTAACATGTATCCTCTTCACAGACAGAGAATCTTACAGGAAATTCGTGATCGCCTTGCCGCAGATAGATCGTGCCGGGTAGTTTCCACATCACTTGTTGAGGCCGGTGTTGACCTTGACTTTCCAGTGGTTTATCGGGCCATGGCCGGGCTAGATTCCATAGCTCAGGCTGCCGGCAGGTGTAACCGGGAAGGCAGGTTGAATGACCAGGGCATGCTTGGTCAGGTTTTTGTTTTTGATACGGAGACTACGCCTTCCATGCCTTGGCTCAAGCGGTGTATTACCAGAGCACGAGAAGCGCTCCGATCACTTCCGGATGCTGATCCCCTTGGAACGGTAATGATGAGGCGATATTTCACATTACTTTATGATATTGAGGATTTGGATTGTAAAGAGATCATGCGGTTGCTGAATCCGACACAATTGGACAAGGACATGATATTTCCATACAGAGAGGCAGGAGACAAGTTTCGTTTTATCGAAGAGGAAAGTACCGGTCTAATTATCCCTTTTGAAAACGAGGCTGCATTATTAGTCAAAACTTTGAAATATTCGGAGTATACCCGTTCGATCATGCGGAAATTACAACCTTATACCGTCCAGGTTCGCAAAAAGGATATAGACACCTTGGAGCGTGGTGGAAGTATTGAAATAATCTATAATGAAATTCCGGTATTATTGAATAACAAGGCGTATCACCAAGATGTTGGCCTCTGTGTTGAGAGAGCAGCAATGTGGGATGTGGAACAACTTGTAACGTAATATACTCTACATTCTCTGAAAAATACTTATTGACAGCTATGCTATTCTTCTCTATGGTTAATGACATAAACATCATAGAAAGAGGGTTGAGTAATGAAACTATGTGTAAAGTTGTCTTTTTTTGGTAGCGATTTTTTTGAATTTGAGCTGTCAGTGGAGCCTCCATAGAGGATTTCTTTGGATAGTTTAAGGTCATTCTGTAACAGGAATGTGGATTGAAACAGAGATTGTAGTGGATAGAGAATATGGGGTCGGCTTACATAACGGCTCTATATTCTCCCCATTCTAACTCAAGGAGGTAATGTCGATGCCTTATGGAGTACAGATACGGGTCTGGGGGGATTATGCCTGTTTTACACGGCCCGAAATGAAGGTAGAGCGGGTGTCCTATGACGTAATGACCCCTTCCGCCGCCAGGGGGATTCTTGAGGCAATCCACTGGAAACCGGCTATTTCCTGGTACATTGATGCCATTTACGTTCTTCGGCCCATTCGTTTTGACAATATTCGCCGTAATGAAGTTGCGGGGAGAGTTCCCAAATTCAAGCCGGAAACAGTTATGAAAAACGAGAAGCGTCTCTTTTATCTGGTGGATGAAGGAGATAATCGGCAGCAACGAGCGGCAACGGTTTTGCGTGATGTGGAATATGTGGTCAAGGCTCATTTTGAATTAACCAAAAATGCCGGCCCGGACGACAATGCGGGCAAGCATCTTGCTATCTTTCAGCGACGGGCACGCAAAGGACAGTTTTTTCATCAGCCCTGTCTTGGATGCCGGGAATTTCCCGCCTTTTTTGAGCTGCTGGAAGACGAACAGCCGCAATCCTGTTATGACGGTGTGGAGAAAGACCTTGGCTACATGCTGTTGGATATTGATTTTGCCAATAACATGACCCCCATGTTTTTTCGGGCAGTGATGCGAAACGGTGTTATCTCCCCACCGCGACCGGGTGCACAGGGGGTGCGGGCATGATACTTCAGGCCTTGTACAGCTATTATCAGAGGTTACTCGAAGACCCGGATATTGAGATTCCCTTGCAGGGGACCAGCCGTGAAAATATTTCCTTTGCCTTGGTCTTGACACCTGATGGAATATTAGTGGATGTGGAAGATTTGCGCCTACAGGAAGGCAAAAAAAAACGTCCTCGAAAACTGACGGTTCCGGCATGGCCCGGTAAACGGGCATCAGGCATAAAGGCGAATTTTCTTTGGGACAATACGGCTTATGTCCTGGGTGAAGATGACAAGGGAAAACCGAAACGGGTACGGGAATGTCAGCAGGCCTTCCGGGAACAGGTCGAACACTTTTGTGCCAATAGCGGCGACCCCGCTCTTGAAGCGATTTTACATTTTCTCTCTGCCAATCAAGGAAATAGTATCAAGGAACGAGATGACTGGTCTGAGATCAGCGGGACTAACCTTGTATTTCGGCTGGATGGAGTGCCAGGTTTTATCCACGATCGTCCTGCGGCCATGATCGCATGGGATAACTGCCGTTCTGCATCCGGCAGCGACAAACAAGGGCAATGTCTTATTGAAGGTTCCATGCAATCTCTGGCTCGACTGCATCCTGCCCTTAAAGGGGTACAGGGTGGACAGTCAACTGGTGTGTCACTGGTTGCCTTCAATAAAAAATCATTTGAATCCTATGGCAAAACACAATCTTTTAATGCGCCGGTCGGGCAACGGGCAGCCTTTGCCTATGCAACAGCACTCAATTACCTGCTGGCACGGGACAGCAGGCAAAAGGTGCGGATTGGTGATATGACGATGGTCTTTTGGGCGGAACGTGAAAATCCGGCCGAGTCCTTTCTTGCGGATTTTTTTGAGCCCCCCACGGAAGAGGAAGTGCTGCCGGAAAGCGCCAATGATGCTGTCACTTCTATGAAAATTCGAGATTTATTACTGGCAATTCGTAAAGGTACACAGGTTGTTGATATTGTACCCGACTTGGATTCTTCTGTTCATTTTTATCTTCTTGGGCTTACACCCAATGCAGCCAGGCTTTCTATTCGTTATTGGGAGCATGACAGTCTGGATAATATTCTTAGCCGAATTGGTCGGCATTTCAGAGATATTGCTATTGTTCGGCAGTTTGATAATGAACCGGAATTTCCTCCATTGTGGAGATTATTGCTTCAGACTGCGGCCATGGGGAAGAGTGAAAATATTTTACCTGTATTATCTGGTGGTATGGCCCGTGCCATGCTTTCAGGCACAAGATATCCCGATAGTCTGCTTCCTGTGATTCTTGGAAGAATAAGATCCGATGGCATAGTGAATTATTTCCGGGCAGCCCTGCTCAAAGGGTATCTTGTCCGCAACAGAAACATGGAGGTCTCAATGGCTTTGGACACACAACGAACCGACAGGGCCTATATCCTGGGCCGCCTTTTTGCCGTGCTGGAAAAAGCGCAGGAGGATGCAATTCCAAATACCGGGGCAACAATCAAGGATAAATATCTGGCATCCGCCTCTGCCACACCGGGGCTTGTTTTTCACATACTGTTGAAAAACAGCGCCCATCATATAGCCAAACTGCGAAAAGACCCTGAGAAAAAAAACTGGGCTTATGGATATGATAAGAAAATCCAGGAGATCATGAATAAACTCGATGATTTTCCCAAGACTCTGAAAGCAGAAGAACAGGGACTGTTCATGATCGGATATTATCATCAGCGCAAAGATTTTTTTACCAAAAAGAACGAGGAGAAATAAATCATGAGTACCATTGCTAACCGTTACGAATTTGTCCTGCTCTTTGATGTGGAAAACGGCAACCCTAATGGAGACCCGGATGCGGGTAATATGCCCCGTCTTGATCCTGAAACAGGACATGGCTTGGTCACCGATGTCTGCCTGAAGCGGAAAATCCGCAATCATGTGGCCCTGACCAAAGGCAATGAAGCAGGTTTTCAGATTTATATTCAGGAAAAGGCTGTGCTGAATGAGACGAACACGCTGGCCTATAAAGAATATAATCTCAAACCGGAAAAGAAAAAGCTGCCAAAGAAAGTCGAAGATGCCAGAAAAGTCACTGGCTGGATGTGTGCAAATTTTTATGATATTCGCGCATTTGGTGCAGTTATGACCACGGAGGTCAACTGTGGACAGGTACGCGGACCGGTCCAATTGGCCTTTGCCACCAGTGTGGAGCCGGTTTTTTCCCAGGAAATTTCCATTACGCGTATGGCTGTGACCAATATAAAGGATTTGGAAAAAGAGCGGACCATGGGGAGAAAACACATAATTCCCTATGGCCTCTATTTTGCCAAAGGATTTGTGTCTGCCCCATTGGCTGAAAAAACCGGATTTAATGAGGCTGACCTTGAATTATTATGGAATGCTCTGATCAACATGTTTGAGCATGACCGTTCTGCCGCCAGGGGGGTTATGAGCAGCCGGAAACTATTTGTTTTTAAACACGCAGATAATCTCGGCAATGCCCCGGCCCATAAACTCTTTGATCTGGTGCAGGTTAAACGCAAGCAAGGTTCCGATGGTCCGGCCCGGTCTTTTGCCGATTATGAGGTGAGTGTCGGCACAGCGCCCGCCGGCGTAGAGCTGCTGGAAAAATTATGAACGTAGCGGGACAAGCATGGCCTCTAATCAGGGAGACCTGAAATTTTCTCATAAAAAGCATGTAAGCGCGGGCTTCAAGAAAAAATTTTCCCATGCTGTCGGGGCGAATTTATTCGCCAATTAAACGGGTGAGATTTTTTGTGTCGTAATATGGCGGCTGAAGCCGCCTCTATGTCCTCAAAATTGGCCCTTAATGTTCCCCACACCCGTGGGGATGAAACGGAACGCTAAGATGATGGAGGAGATATAACAACGATCGGTATCACCTGACCCAAGCAGATTTACCCACAAATTTGGATGTGGATACATCGCTTGCATCACCAACCAACTTTACCAAAAACCGCGATGTTCCTGGGGTTAGGTGTATACCATTATTCTCTGATTATCGGGAGTTATGCGACTTCAAGCCTTAACTTTTTACCTAATGCCTGTACAAATTTTTCGAGCGTTGATAACTTAATGTCTTTTGCATGATTCTCTATGCGGGAAATCGCTGATTTTTTGGTATTAAGCATTGCAGCCAGCTCCTCTTGAGTAAAACCAGCCTCTTCACGGGCCATTTTCAGCATTACTCCGATTTTGAACTCTTCGTACCCGCTTTCATAATGCTCGGCGAATTCAGGATCGCCGGCCTTGCGTTTGGCAATATATTTTTGCAAATCACTCATTTGGGTTTCCTGTTATTGAAATATTTACGTCTTCGTAACTCAGCAATTTGTATTGCCTGGCGGGGAGTTTTCTGTGTCTTTTTTTGAAAAGCATGATTCAGGATTATGAGTTGTGAACCATCAAAAAAACCAAGTAACCGAAAGATTTCACCACAATAATTGATACGAACTTCCCAAATATCATTGGTATTAACGAGTTTTTTGAAATATTTTGATGGAATAGATGGCAGTTCCTCAATTAACGACAGAACCCAGGTAACTTTCTGCGCTTGTTTTGCTGTCAACGATTCCAAAAACTCCTCAACCGGACATTTTCCAGATTCGGTTTTGTAAAATTGTATTTCTCGCATACCATATTGTTAACATGCGAGTTAACCTTGTCAAGCTATTTGATGATGATTCCATTAGTGAACATGTTCCCAACGCCCGTGGGGATGAATCGTATCAACGGATCGGATATGTCCGGCCCGCAGTATGCTCCCCACACACCTTGACTTTGCGTCCGTAAAAGCGTACGGTTGGCGTAGGAGGTAAAAATATGACTATTTTAAATGCAACCGAGGCTCGCTCAAAATTATACAGTTTGATTGATGAGACTGCCGCATCGCACCAACCTATTGTGATAACCGGCAAGAGGGCAAATGCTGTTCTGGTGTCTGAGGAAGATTGGAAGGCCATATTCGAGACGCTCTTTTTGGTGTCCATTCCTGGAATGCGTGAATCAATTAAAGAAGGGCTTGCAACAGAGGTAACCGAGTGCGCAAGGGAGCTTGATTGGTGAGTTGGAAATTGGTGTTTACCAAACAGGCGCAGAAAGATGCAAAAAAGCTTGCCGGATCCGGGTTAAAGAACAAGGCGCAAGTATTACTTGAAGTCCTTGCTGAAAATCCATTCCAGAATCCACCACCGTATGAGAAGTTGATTGGCGACCTGGAAGGGGCCTATTCCCGGAGAATTACCATTCAGCACAGGCTTGTGTATCAGGTTTTTCGTGAAGAAAAAACAGTGAAAGTCATCAGGTTATGGACACATTACGAATAAAGGGCTGTGGTGTTGTCCCGGTGGTGAAAAAATGTTTCGGTCGTTTGTCCTGATAAGAACGAGAATCTGGCAGGCGTCAGGGCACCGGCCAGGTTGTTGCCGATTATGATTGCTGCGGAGGGAGTATGACCTTTAACCAGGGAGAACTGATTGTTTATCAGGCCGATGATGGCCGGATGGCGGTTGACGTACGCCTTGAGGATGAAACGGTCTGGCTGACGTTGAACCAGATGGCAGAGCTGTTTGAACGGGACAAGTCAGTAATATCACGTCATCTCCGTAATATTTATCAGAGCGGTGAACTTGTCCGGGAGGCAACTGTTGCAAAAAATGCAACAGTTCAACGGGAGGGGAACCGGAAAGTAACCCGACAAAGAGAGTGGTTTAATCTTGATGCCATTATTTCCGTTGGTTACCGGGTCAATTCTATTCGCGGCACCCGGTTTCGTATCTGGGCCACCTCGGTTTTAAAAGGTCACCTGGTTAAGGGCTATACCCTGAATCAGAAGCGGTTGCTGGAAAAGGGGTTGGGTGAAGCCCGACAGATGCTGGAGCTTGTGGGCAATACCCTGAAAAGCCATGAGCAGCTTTCCGACAAAGGTCGGGCCGTGCTTGATATTGTCAATGCCTATGGCCGTACCTGGCAGTTGTTCTGGTCTGGTTGTTCCGGCAATGATTCGAGGTAATTTATGGAAACCAAACTGGCAATATTCAAGGGCAAGAAAATCAGGCGCATTTTGTATAATGATGAATGGTGGTTCTCTATTGTTGATATCTGCGGTGTCCTTACCGAGAGTCTTGATGCCGGTGCCTACTGGCGAAAATTAAAACAGCGACTGAAAGCAGAAGGAAGTGAAGTCGTGACAAATTGTCACGGGTTGAAATTGGTTGCTGCAGACGGCAAGAAACGGCAAACGGATTGCGCCGATACCGAGGGGATTTTCCGTATCATTCAATCCATCCCCTCCCCCAAGGCCGAGCCTTTCAAACGGTGGCTGGCCAAGGTTGGTTATGAATGGGTGCAGGAGATTGAAGATCCGGAGCTGGCAACCAAAAGAACCAAGGCTCTCTACCGGGCCAAGGGGTACTCCGAGGCCTGGATTGAAAAACGGATGCGGGGCATTGCAGTCCGGGCCGAGCTCACGGATGAGTGGAAGAGCCGAGGCATTAAGGAACAACCTGAATATGCTATTTTGACGACTGAAACATCCAAAGCAGCTTTTGGGCTGACTCCTGCCGAGTATAGGGAGTTAAAAGGTCTGAAACGGGAAAACCTGCGGGATCACATGACCGACCTGGAACTGATTTTCTCCATGTTAGGTGAAGCCGCCACCACGGAGATTGCCAGAAAACAGGATGCCCAGGGCTTTCCTGAAAATAGAACTGCTGCTCGAAAAGGTGGCAGGATAGCCGGCGATGCCAGAGAAAAACTGGAAATCGAGACGGACGACACCGTTGTAAGTTCCGAGAACTATCTCACAGAACCGGAAGCCAGGAAACGACTGAAAGGGAATAAGTAGAAAAAACTCAGGAGACTTTATGACCTTTAACCAGGGAGAATTGATTGTTTATCAGTCCGAGGGCGGTCGGGCAACTGTTGACGTGCGTCTTGAGAGGCGGGCAGTATGTGCAAAATTTGCACATACTGCGGAAGCCGGGAAGACATATAAAGTCCTGCATTATAACCTCGATGTAATCATCTCTGTGGGCTATTGGGTTAAATCACAGCAGGAAACCCGCTTCCGTATCTGGGCCTTGGCGTCTTAGGGGAATCAGTTCGGGTAAGGTTTCTTTTCACTGGAATTCGGCACCACGGTTGCCGGGCTGGTTACGGTGCTGTAACTCGACAATCATAGCGCAGGCAGCAGGCGACATGCTTGATGTCGGTTCGTGGGAAAGGGCTGGCCGGTTTCAGGAGAACGCCGTCACCGGTATCAATTGCCTCAAACCGCTGGCCTGGTTCCCACTGGTGGGCCGTGCGAATCGGGCTGGGAATGATAACCTGACCTTTGCTGGAAAGAACTGTTGTTGCCATGAATACCTCCTGTGTAAGACGTGGTAAGAATATTATAGGATGGCCGGCTGCAGTTATCAAGGCCACGACTCTGATGAGTAGTGGCTACCAGAGTGTCTTGACCGGGTAACTCTGGATGGCTTCATCGGGAGTGAGAATGGTCAGGCCATGTTCAATGGCCTGGCAGATGAGCATGCGGTCAAAGGGGTCTTTGTGAAGATGAGGTAACCCCGGAAGGTGAAAGGTGTCTTCACCTGCAAGATTCAGTGGGGTGACAGCGAGATCCTCCAGGGCTTCTGGTATAAAAATCCGTGGCGGGACCGGTAGGGGTAATTTGCCGATACTGTATTTCAGGGATATTTCCCAGGGAGTTATGCTGCTGAGAAAAACTGTATTGTCTGGATCTGCAAAAAATAGTTTGCCTGACGGTGAAATTTTTTCAGGTTCCTGGACGATCCAGAGAAAGACGCAGGTATCAAGGAGAATGTTCATTCCTTTTCACCTGTGAAATATGCCAGGATGTCGTCTGGAAGTGGGTTGTTGAAATCGTCAGGTATCTTAAAGTCGGGGTATTTTTTTTTCAGTAATCCCAAAGGACGTTTTTTCCTTTGTTGTTTTTGGATGGGTTTAAGTTCGGCAATGGGTTTATTGCGTTTGCAGATGATCACGGTTTCGCCTTTTTCGACCTGGGCGAGAATGCCTGAAAGATGTGTTTTGACTTCGTTTATATTTAATTGCTGCATGAGACTCCTCCTGTTTTGTTTCCGGTTTAACTATAGGTCCTCAACATGACCAGGTCAACAACCAACTTGAAAACCATGTACAGCGAAGACGATCTTGTCATGATCTCGGCCCTGCAGCATTTTCTGTTCTGTCCCCGGCAGTGCGCCCTGATCCATATCGAGCAGCTCTGGAAGGAAAACCGGCTGACCGCCGAGGGCCGCATCCTGCATGAGCGGGTCCACAGTGCGGGCAGTGAATCGCGGCGCAAGGTCCGGGTTGAATTCGATATGCCGATCCGTTCCCTTGCGCTTGGCTTGATCGGCCGGGCCGACGTGGTGGAGTTTCATCTTCAGGATGATGGCCTGTGGCAGCCGTATCCGGTGGAGTATAAACGGGGTCGGCCCAAGAAGGATGATTCTGACCGGGTCCAGCTCTGTGCCCAGGCCCTGTGTATTGAGGAGATGCAACGTTTGGATGTTCCGGCAGGAGCGCTCTATTACGGTCGGAAAAAACGGCGGCATGAGGTGTTGTTTGATGACAGGCTCCGGCAAATAACCAGGGAAACAGCAACAGCGCTTCATCAACTACTGGCAGGGCGACGCACTCCGGCCCCCGTATACAGCCGGCGTTGTGATCGGTGTTCATTTGTCGATCTGTGTCTGCCGAAAACCATCGGCAAAAGCAGAACAGTGTCTGCGTATCTGCATCGGGCGATAGGGGAGGGATAATGAAAAAACATTTGAACACACTCTTTGTCACCACCCAGGGCGCCTATCTTGCCAAAGAGGGTGAAACGGTTGCCGTTCGGATTGAACGAGAAGTACGACTGCGGATTCCCGTACATACCCTGGATTCCATTGTCTGCTTCGGCAATGTCGGCTGCAGTCCTTTCCTGATGGGTTTCTGTGCCGAGCGGGATGTGACCATCTCCTTTTTGACTGAAAACGGTCGTTTCCTTGCCAGGGTGGTGGGGCCGGTATCCGGCAATGTTCTTCTGCGCCGGGAACAGTATCGCCTGGCCGATGACCCGGATTTTTCAGCCGCTGTTGCCGGGGCATGCGTTACCGGCAAGGTGGCCAATTGCCGGACAGTGCTGCAACGGGGGCTTCGCGATCATAGAGAAAAACTTGCCGATCCATCCGCTGTAGAGGACAGTGTAGATCGATTAACAGCAGCGTTGCGACGTCTGCAGGAGCCGCTTGATCTGGACGAAGTTCGCGGCGTGGAAGGTGATGCCGCCCATGTATATTTTTCCGTGTTTGATCATCTTATTATCAGGAATAAAGAAGACTTTTTCTTTCACCGGCGCAACCGCAGGCCTCCCCTGGATCGTATGAATTGCCTGCTTTCTTTTCTTTACACCCTGCTCATGCATGATGTGCGCTCAGCTCTGGAATGCGTGGGACTGGACCCGGCGGTCGGGTATCTGCACAGGGACCGACCGGGACGTTCCGGACTGGCGCTGGACATGATGGAAGAGTTTCGACCCATGGCCGACCGGCTTGCTGTTTCTATGGTGAACCTTGGGCAGATGAAGGCAAAGGGTTTTACTATCAGCAAGGGGGGAGGGGTCCGCATGGATGATGACACCAGAAAAACTCTGTTGACAACGTATCAGAAACGGAAGCAGGATATATTGCTGCATCCTTTTTTGGGCGAAAAGATGCCGCTTGGGCTTCTTTTTCACACCCAGGCCCTGCTGTTCGCCAGATTTCTGCGCGGCGACCTGGACGGCTATCCGCCGGTAATATGGAGGT
>WGCP01000349.1 GCA_015493715.1 Desulfobulbaceae bacterium | reverse complement strand
TTCGATTGAAGTCTAATAAGTGAAGTGTTTCCGTCACCGATGCAAGTGTTGTTATCAGAGGATAATTATTCTCCTTGATAAAATGTATAGTTTTGGCATGAAATTTATCCGATGCATCAAAAAGAGCTATGAGTGGGCCGGAATCTATCAATATTTTTTTCATGTCCGTTTGGCCCTGATTTTATCTTTTATTAACTCCTTGCGTCTGGAAGAAAGATCAGAGCGGCCACTGGCATATTTCCCAAATAAATCATGTCCGGTTTCCCAGGGGCTGGGTTGTCTCAGTTTGGCAATATATTCGGCAATACTTTTCCTAATCAGTTCTGATTTGGTCAGTCCAAGATTTTTCGCCGTTTTGTTCACTGACTGCTCTAATTTTGGGTCCAGTCTCAGTGTAATCATTGTATCACCTCCGTATTGCAATTTGTAATACGTGAGCTGTCGTAAGTCAATTCCGTTTTTCGCTCCATAACGGAAAAGCGGCTCGCCCGGGCCATGGCACGCAGCTTGAGTCAACCCGGAAATACCATCGCTGTCCTTGCCAATTTGTATCGACCTGAAATTGAGTAAAAGCATGGTCAAATATAGCTCGGCATTATCACCATTGCGATGTTATCCTTCGTTGTCGAGCAAAGGTTGTAATCATTTCTCTTTTTTCGCTGCCAAATCAAGGAAATATAGCACAACGCGGAATACAGCGCGAGTTTTTTTGTCTTTTCCCGACAACTGCTTGACAGCTTGATGTATTCCCCCCATTATGTCCTGCATGGGTAAATCAACAGACATCTCACCTTTTTCTCTACCGAATGTGCGGCGGTTTATCGCCTTTCGCGTTCTGTTTAATGCCCGGTTCTACTATCCTGTTTTCACTATTCTCTTTCTTGATTACGGTCTCAGCCTTGAACAGTTTGCCCTCTTGAACACCGTCTGGGCCGTGACCATTGTTCTGGCCGAGGTACCCTCCGGGGCCCTGGCCGATTTGCTTGGACGGAAGCGACTGTTGGTGGCCACCTCACTACTCATGGTCATGGAAATGTCGATCATTGCCCTGGTACCGCTTGGCAACGGTACCGTTATTTTCCTCGCCTTTCTGTTCAATCGTATCCTCAGCGGTCTGGCCGAGGCCATGGCCAGCGGTGCCGATGAGGCCATGGCCTATGATACACTGGTGGAGTCGGGTCTGGAGAAAGAGTGGCCCCGTGTGCTTGATATCCAGATGCGCATGCAGCATGTGGGCTATATCTTTGCCATGACCATCGGCGCGGTGGTCTATGACAACGCAACCGTCAATCATGCCCTTGCCTGGTTTGGCTCCACGGTTTCCGTTACTCAACAGGTGAGCATGCGTTTCCCTGTGTATTTGACGTTGCTCCTGGGAGTGATTTCCCTGGCAGTCACCATGGGTATGCGTGATCCACAATTGGAGGTGGCCGGCGCAGAAAAAGCGTCGAAAGAACAATCGGGAGGCAACGGGGACAAAATTCGCGAGGCCCTGCATCTGACCCTGCAGGCGGGCCGATGGATCCTGCACACACCCTTTGCCCTGGCCGTGATCTGTTTCGGCATGTGTTTTGATCATGTCCTGCGAATGCTGGTCACCATGACCAGCCAGTATTTCCGTCTTATTGCCCTGCCCGAGGCAAGTTTCGGTCTGATAGGTTCAGGTATTGCCCTGCTGGGACTGGTGATTCCCCGAATCGCCCGGGCCATGGTGCATCATCTCAGGCCGGTGCACAATGTTTGTGTCGTGGGTGCAATAGCCTTTTCAGCCCTCTGGGGCCTGACCCTGTTTGTTCCTTATGTCGGTATTATTCCAGTAGTGTTCATCTTTATAGCAATGATGATGACTTCTTTTTTTACCAGTTATTATCTCAATGAGATCGCCGATTCGGCGCACCGGGCCACGGTGCTCAGTTTCAAGGGGCTGGCTTTTAACGCGGCCTATGGATTGATAGGTCTTTTGTATGCCGGGTTGATGCGTGGGTTGCGGGGTTCAGTTGGCGTGGCCCATCCGGCCTGGACGACGCAGATGGTGGAAAACGAGGTATTCAGGGCATCAATCGGCTGGTTTCCCTGGTATCTGGCTTTGGCTCTGGCTGTGGTTACGGTTTTTGTTTTTTGGCGGTATTCATTGGCCGGCAAAGATGGTTCTTAGCGCCATTCAATTGAAGGGTCGTTGTGTTTATTTTCGACGTAATTTCGCGTTCAAAGCCACTTTTACACCCGGGTCATTATATCTCCCGTAGGAGCGGCTTCAGCCGCGAAACAGCCGATCTGAAATTCGCCGTTAACCATAAAATTCGTGGATAAATCCGCTCCTACATGTTTCCGTATCTCTCCGGTTATCGGGTAGCGTTCGTCTTAGAGCATTTCCCGTTTTTTGACCACTTCTTCAATGTTGATAAATCTCTCCCGCAGGCTTTCCAGCAGGACAAAGATGACAGGGACCAGCATGGTGGAGATAAAGGTTGCCGCAACCATGCCGCCCAGGACAATGGTGCCGATGGAGCGCATGGTCATGGCACCCGCTCCCGAGGCCACGGCCAGCGGGATAACGCCGAAGACAAAGGAGAGAATGGTCATCATAATGGCCCGGAAGCGCAGCTTGGCCGCATTCAGGGCCGATTCGATTATCGGCACTCCGCTCTCTCTTTGCTCCTTGGCGACCTCGACGATGAGAATGGCATTCTTACACGAAAGACCGATAAGCAGCACCAGGCCGACCTGGGCAAAGAGATTGTTGTCAAGGCCTGCAATATTCTGCAGGGCCAGCGCCCCCAACATGACCACCGGCACCGAAATCAGAATCATGATCGGCAGGATCCAGCTTTCATACTGGGCGCAGAGGACCAGATAGACGACGATAATGGCAAAGCCGAAGACCAGGATCTTGGTATTTCCGGCCAGCTTTTCCTGGTAGGACATGCCGGACCAGTCATAACCGTAGGAGCCGTCATCGGGCAGGACTTCTTCCGCCATCTCCTCCATGGCGGCCATGGCCTGACCGGAGCTGTAGCCGGGCGCGGCACTGCCGTTGATGGTAATGGCTCGGTACAGATTGTAATGGGGCAGGTCCTGGGGCGCGGTCATGAATTCGACCGTGAGCAGAGCGCTTAAGGGGACCATGTCGCCTTTTCTGTTGCGGACAAAGAGCTTGCTGATATCCTGGACCGTACTCCGAAACCGTTTGTCGGCCTGGACAAAGACCCGGAACACCTTGCCGTATTTGCTGAAATCATTGACGTAAAAGGAACCGAGATAGATCTGCATGGTGGAAAACAGCTCAGCCATGTCCACGCCGAGCGCATTGACCTTTTTCCGGTCTATATCAATTTTCAGCATGGGATAGTTGGGCGCATAGCTGGTATAGGCCATACCGATACGCGGGTCTTTGTTGGCGGCGGCGATCAGCTTGTCGGCATAGCCGACAAAGGTGTTGATGTCGCCTGCCAGGTAATCCTGCAGACGGAAATCAAAGCCGCCCACGGTGCCGAGTCCGGGAATGCCGGGTACGTTAAAGGCCGCCACCCTGGCATCGCTTAACTTTGCCGCCCTGGTATTGATGGTTTTGATGATGGCTTCAACGCTCTGCTTGGGATCGGTACGTTTGCTCCAGTGCGTAAAGGAGACAAACCCCGCTCCGGCGCTGGAATCCAGGGTGCCGCTGAGCAGGTTGTAGCCGTCGATCATGATCAGGTTTTCAACCCCTGGTACATCCAGAATTATGCTTTCCAGCTCTTTGCGCAGCTCGGCCGTCCGTTCAATGGCGGTCCCCGGCTGCAGGTTGTACATGACCATGCAGCCGCCCTTGTCTTCTTCCGGGACAAAACCGCTGGGGGTGACGGTAAATATCCAGTAGGTCGCCGCCAGCAGGCCGACAAAGACAAGAAGGACGAGGTAGCGCATCTTGATCAGCAGGCGGATAACGGCCATGTAGCCGGTGGTCAATTGATCAAAAAAACGGTCAAAGAGTCGAAAGAGGACAAATTTTTCTTCATTTTTTCCCAGTCGTTTGATGACGATTGCCGACAGGGCCGGCGACAGGGTCAGGGCATTGATGGAGGAAATGATG
>WGCP01000348.1 GCA_015493715.1 Desulfobulbaceae bacterium | reverse complement strand
GGAGTAATCTCCTTCAAGGTTTTACCGAAAAAATAATGAAGCGACCGTGACTGGTAGAGTTCGCGCCGGTGAGTCGACTTTGCCTTTTTGCTTGAAACCTCTGCCAGGTATTTTTCCAGGGCATCATCAAACAGCATGTCCCTTGGGGGAGCATTGCCGATGTAGCCATCGGTCCGCAGGGCAGCCTCTGTCTCTTCCGCCCATCTCATTGCCTCGGATTGCCGATCAAAGGTTTGCGATAACCTGGGATACCCTTTGATGCGTACCTCTGCCCGATAAACAGTACCTTTCTTTCGCTTTACAGTTCTTACAGTTGCCATAGCAGCCCCACACTCTGAAAATAATAGCGTGTCTTCACCCAATTTTTTGGGCGCACTTTTGGGCGCACTTTTTCGAAAATCAGGCTATTCTATGCTAATCTGTGACAACTATAGCTCATCCGAGCCATAAAAGCAAAAAAGCCCTGAACCGCAGTATTACTGCAATTCAGGGTTCTGTTAAAGATGGTGCCGAAGGCGAGATTCGAACTCGCACGACCGTGGGCCACTACCCCCTCAAGATAGCGTGTCTACCAGTTCCACCACTTCGGCATATCAGTTACGGCGTTTTTTTCTGCGGTTGCTCAGGCTTAGGAGTTTCCTTGGTTGCAGTCGGCTGGGATTGTTTATCGTTTTCCGCTGTCGGTAAGGGAACCGTTATCGGTGCCGTTTTTGCCGCTGGAGTCTTCTGTTCTATCGGCACAGGTGTCTCTTTCAAATCACTCATTACGGTACCGGTACTGTTATGAGCGGAAATATAGGCAAGAGTAATGGAGGTCCCCATAAAAACGATCGCGGAAAACGTGGTAATCTTATTGAGTAATGGTACGGGTCCTTCGGAACCGAAAAGCGATTGGCTTGAACCGCCGAAGGTTGCACCTATATCCGCGCCCTTGCCATGTTGCAACAAAACGATACCGATCAAGAAAAGACAGACCAGTACGTGAGCTATAATCAGTAGGGTTGTCATGAAAAATGTATTATCCTATCAAATAAATCGGCCTGCAGGGCCGCTCCCCCCACAAGTGCTCCGTCAACATCAGGCATCCTCATAAGGTCATCCACATTATTCGGCTTAACCGAGCCACCATACAGTATTCTCATCTGCTCGGCAAGTTTTTTCTCGTAGACTTCTTCGACCAACCCGCGAATAAACTGATGCGCTTCCTGGGCCTGTTCTTTTGAGGCTGTTTTTCCTGTTCCAATAGCCCATACCGGTTCATAGGCAAGAACCACATCCGCAGCCTGTTCCCCGGAAACCCCTTCCAAACCCTCACGGACCTGTTCTTTTAAAACTTCCCAGGTCAGGCCATCTTCCCGTTCATCAAGTGTTTCACCAATACAGAGGACAGGAATGATGCCATAGGTCAGGGCGCCGATCATCCGCTGATTGATCATACCATTGTCTTCACCAAAGATATGACGCCGTTCCGAATGCCCGACAATGGCCATCTTCGCCCCTGCATCCTGCAACATCAGGGGTGAAATCTCCCCGGTATAGGCCCCCTGGTCTTTCCACGCCACATTCTGACCGGCAACCACAACCGGTGATGTGCGCACGGCTTCAGCAACAGCGGCAAGAGCTGTGGCGGCCGGAGCAATCATCACTTCCCGGTCTTCAAGGCCTTGACTGCTTGCAGCTACTTGTTTTGCCAGGGTAACAGCCTCTTGAATAGTCAGGTGCATCTTCCAGTTACCGGCAATTAACGGCTTTCTTTGCATAACAGTCTCCAGATTCAATACTCTTTTTCAATTCCCAAGGGCCACAACACCCGGCAATTCTTTTCCCTCCATCAACATAAGAAAGGCGCCGCCTCCGGTGGACATATAAGAGATATTGGGCGCTTCTCCGAATTTTTTTACGGCCGCATTGGAATCACCACCACCGGTAATGGAAAGCGCATGCGCGCTTGCCACCGCCCTGGCCACTCCTCTGGTGCCCTGGGCAAAGGGATCCATTTCAAAGGCCCCCATGGGTCCATTCCAGATGATAGTACGGGCATCAAGCAAAACCTCCTGAAAACAGATAACCGTCGCCGGACCGATATCAAGGGCCATCCAGCTATCGGGAATATCCTGAATGGTGACCTGCTTACTGACCGCATCAGCGGCAAAGGAGTCCGCGGCAACAACATCAACCGGCAGATAGACCTTCACACCCTTTTGGGAAGCAGTGGTAAGAAATTTCGATGCCTCCTGCATCAGATCATTCTCAACTTTCGAAGCGCCGACCCCATGGCCCTGACTTTTCAAAAAGGTATTGGCCATGGCACCGCCGATCAGCATGGCATCCACCTTGTCCAGCATATTGGTCAAGGCGCCAAGCTTGCTCGAAACCTTTGCACCGCCGACAATGGCGACCAGCGGCCGGACCGGTTCGTCAACCGAACGGTGAAAATACTCCAGTTCTTTCTGCAGAAGAAAGCCCGCTGCCTTTTCGGCCACATACCTGGTCACACCCACCACAGAGGCATGAGCCCGGTGGGAGACGGCAAAGGCATTATTTATATAGACATCGGCAAGCCGGGCCAGCTGTTTTGCAAACGCCGAATCGTTTTCCTGTTCTTCAGCATGAAAGCGGAGATTTTCCAGCAACAGCACGTCCCCGTCCTTCATGGCCGCGACCATTGCCTCGACCTCTGTCCCGATACAATCCGGAGCAAAAGAGACCTTTTTCTCCAACAGCTCACCAAGATGGCGGGCCACCGGCGCCAGGGAAAATCGCTCGACCCGTTTCCCTTTCGGCCTGCCCATGTGGGAACAGAGAATAACCCGTGCCTTCCGGGAAATCGCATACTCAATGGTGTCCAGAACACTGGTAATGCGCAAATCATCGGTAATATTTCCGGATTCGTCCATGGGAACGTTAAAATCCACCCGGATCAAGACCCTTTTGCCGGTTATCTCAAGATCACGAATTGTCCGCATCATTCCTGTCCTCAGCAATTATTTTTCTCATGATAACGGCATCATCTACGGGGTGCCGATAATATTTTTCCCGCATT
>WGCP01000347.1 GCA_015493715.1 Desulfobulbaceae bacterium | reverse complement strand
CATGAGAAGGCTTTGTCAAGTAAGTTCGACGTGGCGAACCATTTTTCTCGCAAGACCCTGTAACGTCACGCTTCCATTCGCATTCATTTATGAGCTCAGCCATAAGCTCGATGCATTGTACAATCCGTCGTGGAAGCTGCAACCTTACCTTCGGCCTCAAAAATGTCATTGGCTGATGACTGGCCCAGCGAGCTAACGCAGTCTTCCGGACGGGACGTTCTTTTGTAAGGGCTTTATTGCTGTGACAAACTTTCCTGTAATCTATTAAAAAACAAATCTTTTGTTTTGGACATCTATCGGTTCAACCTGGTGTGCAAGGAGGTCACGGAGAATGTTCTTCCCGACCAGAAGCAACCACGTTGTTTTCCACATCTGGGTTATCCACCATTGACCCCTTTAGCATAAAGGGAACATTGTCCTTGACCTCCGCAGTCGCGCCAGGTTATTCATGCTGCCTTTGCCAGAGTACGTGAGTTAACTGCGTAATTGGGATCATATACCTCACCGTGCAGCCAAAGTCGGTGCATAAGTACTGATAACTTTCTGGCAACTGCCACCACCGCCCGTTTTTTCGCATTTTTCCCGCCCCGTGCCGCCAATCGTTTACCAAACCTCCTTAAATCGCATTGTTCACCAAATGGCCCAAGGATGTACTGACCGGCGCTGACCAATAATCTTCGTAAATATGGATTGCCGGCCTTGGTGATTCTGAGTTGTTTGTCAATCGCACCAGACTGGTCACGACGCGGAGTCAACCCCAGGAAGTTTCCAACCTGGCGGCTTTTATCAAATCGGCTCGGGTCTTCCAGGGTAAGGATGAAAGCAAGGGACGTTAACGGCCCAACTCCATTGATTGCCCGTAACAATTCGGTCTCGGGGTATCGTTCCCTGCTGATTTCTTCCACTTGCCGGTCAAAGGTTTTGATCTGGGCGGTCAACTGCTCGATAATCATTAACAACGGTTTGAGAATATCGCCTAATTCTTCGGGCAGGTGTTTATCTGCTTTACGGTGAAAGCATTCCGCGCTGCACTTTGGCAGACGACCACCTAACGATTTAACACTGGACCGGACATGATTGATAATGCTTGACCTGTTCCCCACCAGGATGTCTCTTGCCTGGAGCAATTCAAGATCAACCTGGGCTTGTGCACCTCGATGGTTGATGGGATACAGCAACTCAGGGTCAAACCTGGCAATTCTTGCCAACATCTTGGCGTCCCGGTTGTCTGATTTGTCGTTACTGTCCCATATAGCCCGTAATTTTCTCGGATTGCCCACCAGCACATTACAACCCATGGCGGCAAGCTGTCTGCTGATCCAGGGCGAGTGGGTTCCGGCTTCAAGGGCTATGGTTGCCCCTTTATATTTGGTGAAAAATTTCTTTATTTCATCACTGGTATTGGTGATGGTCGTCTGTTTGGTTACTTTTCCCGACTTGTCCAGAATACAAAGGGCATGATTTTTGTCGCCAAGGTCCATTCCAATTGTTACAGTGTTCATGGCTGGTTCTCCTTCATTTATTGCAGCTTTGACTGCGTTGATAAAATGGGTTTTGAGCGTGATTGTATCACAGCTCGCGAGAACCAGCCTTCTCATTTTACCTTACCTGCGGGCGATAACAACCGGCAATGTGCAGTCAATGGCAATCGCCCGCAGGGGCGGGCTCCTACAATTTGCATAAATTTTTTTTTGTTTATTATGACAGGAATTCAAAAATAAGGCACTGGCACTACGGGCAAGCTAAGGGTTCGGTCAAAAATAACTTCGTAGAGATGAGTGGACAATGTGATATAGATTTAGTCGATCTGATTGAATGAAACCGCAGGCGTAGCAGGGCTACGTCGAGGATTTCATGATTGAGAATCGGCTGAAGATATGTTGCAGTGTCAACTCAGAATGCGAAGTTATTTTTGACCGAACCCTAAGGTTATTCCGGTTCAAGCTTTTTAGGATCTCTATTGGATTGTTGCGTCCTTGAAATTTCCACCATGGTTTCAAGTCGGATTAATCGTCGGTCATGATCGCGTAGTTCGCTTGATATTTCGGAAAGAACCTTGCCGGTACGGTCAACCTTGTCGGTCAGGAGCAAAACTTCTTTCAAGGCTGATATGACATCTTTTAATGTACTCACGCTGCTTTTTTTATCCGTGCTAACACCTTCTCCGCATCATCCAGCCCTTTTTTTAAAGACAGGTTCGCCTTGACGGTTGCTACATGAATCTCTTCCACCAATGCGGCCAATAATTCTTCATCATTGTTGTTGAGTGGTTTTTTTTCACAGCGTTGTCGAACGAGTTGTGACAAACTTATCCCTTCTTTTTGCGCTTCACGAGTGAGGAAATTCTTAAATTCAGGGGTTCCCAATATGGTGATGCGTTCTGTTTTTGCCGCAGTGGTCATAGTATTCCTCCTCTTGCAAACATTATCATTATAATGTACATTATAATGATTGTCAACCAGCGCTATAAGGTCGGCTTGGCTGGCCCGCATTGCTTTGTAGGAACGGCTTTAGCCGCGAATCTGATGCCGATATAATATATTTCAGATATATCGTGGCTGGAGCCGCTCCTACGGCAATAAACTGTAGGTATGAGGACCGGGTTTGTTTCATGGGACGGCCTGCTGGATTTTTCTACCCGCCGCCGATAACCGGAAAGATGGCCAACTGGTCACCCTGGACCGGAGTCTGATCCAGAGTGCAGTGGCGTGAATTGATCATTGTAACGCCGACTTCTTCCGGGTCGATACCCTGGCGTTGAACAATCTCCCGCACCGTGATTGTGGCTGGAAAGGTCTGCTCCTGCTGCTTAAAGCGATTTTCCCGGAAAAAGGCGAACAGCTTGACCGTGACCGATATTTCGTTTCTATTCACCCCTAAAAATTCCAGAACTTATCCAGTTCTTCATCCGGAATATCCCAGACCACATTATGTGGGGCAATGGGTTCTTCATAAAAGAATTCCGGTAGCCTGTCATCCTTGCTGGTAAACCCTGCCGCCTCATTAAAGGCGCGCTCGGTTTTCAGGATGGAGATACCCAGGTTGGTCACATCCTCGGCCGTCAGATCGGCACCGAAACGGGCATTGATCATATCGACAAGGGCCGGCAGGCAGGTGGCATCATCAAGAGCGGCAAAGGCAATAAATAGACACATGCCGGTGGAGTCGATGGCGGCGGTAGCGATCTGTAGATTTCGAGATAACTCAACCTGGCCCTCTTGGCTGAGTGGGTCAACAGAACCGCCGACACCGAGAATATTGGTGGCAATGGTATAGCCCATGGTATGATCGGCGCCCTGGGTGGAGGTGGCATAGGTGATTCCCATGCCTTTGATTGCTCGTGGGTCATAGGCAGGTATGGCCTGGTTTTTTACCACCGGCACTCTGGTGACGCCAAAGGCACGACCGACAGAGCCGGCGCCGCAGCCTATGATGCGGCCAAGCGGCGTTCCCTTGCCAACATCTTCACGCAGAATACGACAGATGCCCTCACCGTCACCAAAGGCAAGCAGGCCGCCTTCCATAGCAACACCCATGGCAACGGAAGTTTCGATGGAATCAATACCGATATCGTCCATCAGGTGGTCCGCTTCGGCGATGTGGTCTAGGTTGTCCACGCAGCAGTCGGCACCCATGGCCCATATGGATTCATATTCAAAGCCCGAGGTTTTATATTTTTTATCTTTATCGTTATAGATTTGGGAGCATTGGATGACGCAACCCTTGTGGCAGTTGTGTCTAGGTTTACCTTCACGCTCCACGATGATATCATGCATGGTCTCACCGGAGATTTCTTCATGGCCGTCAAATTGGCCGCCGGTAAAGTTTTTTGTCGGCAACGCACCGGATTCATTGATAATATTGACCAGGACGTTGGTGCCATAGGTGCCGAGCGCCTGGGATATGGGGTTGTCGACCAGGGCTTTAGTGAATGTGCGGTTGGCTTCTTTAAATTTTTCCTGGTCCACAATCTCCACCTTGGCATCGGTGGGCTCAATGATAATACATTTCACCTTCTTTGAACCCATGACGGCACCTAGCCCTCCTCGACCACTGGAACGCAGGTGCGAGTCAGGGTCTTTAATGGAGATGTTAGCCGACAACATTTTCATTTCACCGGCCGGGCCGATGGTCATGACGCCGTGTTTTGCACTGGTGCGTTTGCCGATGCCGGCGACAACCGCAAAATTCCCTTTGCCGATAAGTTCCTTCTCTTCCTGAATGGTCACGCCGTCCTTGGAAATTTGCAGGGTATACCAGATGTCGTTTTTGGGTAATCCTTCGATGATCAGGGCCTTGCAACCTAATTTTGCCAGCATCTGGGCTGCGGTTCCGCCTGCATTGGCCTCCTTGATGGTGCCGGTAAGAGGGCTCTTGGCCCCCACGGAAAGACGGCCTGAATTGGCGGCGACAGTCCCGGAAAGCAGGCCCGGGGCAACAACAAGTTTATTCTTGCTCCCCAGTGGATGGCAGGTCGGCACCACCTCATCGGCGACAATAGTTGATGTCAGCCCACGACCACCAAGTCCCATCCATTTGTCCGGAACCGGTTCAGTGCTTGTTGTCAGATTCGTCATGTTGACGCGGTAAATTTGTTCAGCCATGGCCTGCTTTCCTCCGTAATTTTTTTGTGAAATTTAGGACCTGTTGCTCAATAACCTTTAGGGTCCCGGAAAAAAATAATTATCCCATTCAGTTTGTCTTTTACTCCAGCTTCTGTGTTGTAAAAATGGTTACATATCATCAATATGCGCCCATTTTTACGTCTTGAATATGAAGCAAAATCCAGCGCATTACGAAATAATTATTTGATTCCGTGACCCTTACATCTTGCGTGTTTTTCCGTCCATATTCTTCGTTATGCAAACAGTTACATAGTCATGCTATGCGCTAGGTTGCATGCCTAATACTTTGGCCTCAATTGCTGCTTTTGTCGTCATGGCCGGCTCTGGTGTGGCCCAATATATGAATTGCTCGGTAACCCGCATGAAATCACCGTTGTCCTTTTGACATTGCGGACAGATGGATTCCGCCTGATCCCGATACATGATGATCTTGCTGGCCGGCTCTCCATCCTTGTCCACTGCAGCCATTTTACGGCAGCCGCAGTCAAGGCGGATCACCGCCACTCCTATGCCCTCGGGACTTCCCTCCAGTATTGCCTCAATCATTGCCTGCTCACCGACTTCGGCATTGCGATTTACTACGGGCTTTTTATGGGTAGTCATTATTTTTTCCTGTAAATAAAAGGTATTCGCGGAATAGGGGGGTGTCGTTTGGTGAAATCATGCAT
>WGCP01000346.1 GCA_015493715.1 Desulfobulbaceae bacterium | reverse complement strand
TGATCTTTATGGACGTTCCGCACCCGAGTTAAGCGTTGAAACCTTTGATGACCAGGATTGGGCGACAAGCTGGAAACGGTTTTTTACGCCCGTAGAAATCGTGCCGGGACTGGTTATCAAACCCTCCTGGGAAGAATACCCGGCAAGAGAGGGCGAACGAGTTATAGAGATGGATCCCGGTCAGGCATTCGGTACCGGTCAGCATGCCTCGACAAGGATGGCCTTATCTCTATTAACGCGGTCCCTGACTCGTCATCCTGCGGACAGGATGTTGGATGTGGGTACCGGCACCGGTATTCTGGCCATAGCTGGGGCCCTGTACGGTGCCCGCCTGGTTGTCGCCATCGATAATGATCCGGAAGCAGTCCGGGTTGCCGAAGAAAACAGCGTCAACAATAAGGTGGCAGGGGCGGTCATGGTCAGCGGTACGGACCTAACGGATGTAAAGGGAAAATTTTCAATGATTGCGGCCAATATCGTCCATGATGTTCTGGTGTCGATGGCAGCGCATCTGCAGAAATTACTCGCTTCTGAGGGCAGAGTCGTTCTGGCGGGCATCCTGAGGGGTGAACAGGAGAAAAATTGTATTCGAATCTATGAAGGGCTGGGACTGCAGGTGATTGACTCAATGCATGAGGAAGAATGGGCCGCGCTTCTGCTGCAGCAGACAACACGCAGGTAGCCTGCACCCGGTCTAAAGAACGGGATTATTTTTTTCCGGGACTCTCTCAGGCAGCCTATTCTTCTTCAGGTATGCTCTCCGAGGACTCTTCGGATTGTTTGTTTTTCTTTTCCAGCTTGCGCTGTCTTTTTTCTTCTTTCTTTTTTTTCTTTGCCAGTTCCCGTTGCCGTTTAGCAAAGGAATAGTTGTTTCTTGCCAAATCCGTCTCCTGTGTTGAACGTTGGTAAGGGTCCACGAAAAACCCCGCATAATGCGAAGTTTTTCGTGGGTATTGCGCCTGAACTATTGGGCAACAACGTTTTCAGCGGCCGGTCCTTTGGCGCCGTCAACGATGTCAAAGGTTACCCGCTGGCCTTCCTGCAGGCTTTTAAAGCCCTGGGCCTGGATTGCGGAATGATGGACGAAAACGTCCTTGCCGCCATCCTGCTCAATAAAACCAAAACCTTTTGAATCATTAAACCATTTTACTGTTCCTTCTGCCATTGTGTAGTACTCCTTGTTCCATGGTTTCTTTGTGAAACCATTATTAAAATAACCGGATTCCGGTTTGTGAAACCCGGCGTGCAGTCCTGCGACTGCGGTTCTGAAACAGAAAAGCCATCAATAAAGGGATTTCTTTATCGCCTTAACGCGAATATCATCCGTTCATCTCAGCTGTTCATCTCATCATCATACAATTTTCCCGTTCTTAAAACCCGCATATTTCACAAAGGTCGTCGCGAAAGGCCTGAAAATGCCATGAATGCAAGAAACAGCGCAAAAAGGTCCGCAGACATATTGAAATATTTCGAGGAATCCTTTTTGCGCTGTGACGAAGTAGTCATGGTGTTTTCGGGCCTTGCAGCAGATCGCTTGTGGAATCTGTGGGTTATTAATAACGGGCAGATGTAGTCTTTCTTCGTACGGATCCTTTTCGCCCTCGGGCCGACGCCTTGTGACGTCGTGGCCCTCTGGAAGATAGGGACTTTCTGCCATTGCCTGACCGAGACGACGCTTGATCAAAGCCGCTGTCAAAATCGACAATGCTTTCCTGGCGAATTTTTTTATTCAGTCGGCGTTCAACGGCCTGCAACAGGCGGCCGTCATCTGCGGTGACAAAGGTCAGCGCCTCACCGGTCTGCTCTGCGCGACCCGTGCGTCCGGTCCTGTGGGTGTAGGCATCGACGGTATCGGGAATATCGTAATTAACTACATGGGAAATACCGGAAACATCAATACCTCGTGCCGCTATATCGGTTGCAACCAGGATATTGAATTTTCCGGCCCGAAACCCGCTCATTGCCGTTTTACGTTGAGCCTGCGACATATTTCCCTGGAGTGATGTCGCACGGTAACCGGCATTTTGCAGCTGTCTTGCCAAATTCTTGGCCTTGTATTTTGTTCGGGTGAAGACAAGGGTGGTTGCCATATCCTTTTCTTTGAGAATATTCTTCAACAGGGCCGTTTTGCGATTCTGGGCAACACGAAACAGGACATGACTGATCGTCTGGGCCGGTTTTTCGTGATCAACCTGAATGGTTACATGGTCGGTGAGAATATTTTCGACAAGATGCCGAATCTCTCCCGGCATGGTGGCCGAAAAAACCATGGACTGCCGTTTCTGCGGGACATGTTTCAATATGCGTCGGATATCGGGAAGAAACCCCTGGTCCAGCATCTGATCCGCCTCGTCGAGAATAAGTACTTCAACGGTGGAAAGGTTGATGGTCC
>WGCP01000345.1 GCA_015493715.1 Desulfobulbaceae bacterium | reverse complement strand
ATGCGGGGGCGTGGATTGAAACATTTCCGCCAGCACATCAGCGGCAAAGGCCTGAGTCGCCCCCCATGCGGGGGCGTGGATTGAAACAGATTATATTTCCAAGGACGATGATGGAGAAATAGTCGCCCCCCATGCGGGGGCGTGGATTGAAACCTGAGCTGCGGTGCCGAGCAGCAGGGCAACTGCCGGTCGCCCCCCATGCGGGGGCGTGGATTGAAACTTTTGCCGCCGTTAAAATTGCGTGCCGGAAATCCGGTCGCCCCCCATGCGGGGGCGTGGATTGAAACATGGAAACCGTTAACACTCCCGGACAACCGATCTAGTCGCCCCCCATGCGGGGGCGTGGATTGAAACTGATAACCGAATACGTCATTGCGGTACCCCCGAGTCGCCCCCCATGCGGGGGCGTGGATTGAAACGACCAGGTCGGCGTGCCCTGTCATGGAAAAAGGTGTCGCCCCCCATGCGGGGGCATGGATTGAACACCGAGGGTAATATTTACGCAATTGCAATAACGCTGAACTAAAGAAATAATCAGGAAAAATCACGGAAACAGCGAAACTCGGGGTAAGCGAAGGACAGGGGATGGAATTTGGGAGAATATGACAAACAACAGGCGGCGGGGAGAGGGCTGCCGCCTGTTGATCAAACCGAACGGTGTTGCGTTGGATTCGGGGCGTGAGTCAAACTGCCCTGTCGGTGGGAAAATCAGT
This sequence comes from Desulfobulbaceae bacterium, assembly GCA_015493715.1. GTDB lineage: Bacteria > Desulfobacterota > Desulfobulbia > Desulfobulbales > Desulfobulbaceae > DRLX01. Next base: position 21,979 of record WGCP01000345.1, on the reverse strand, counting down.
TGTATTGATGACAAGTCGCCTGTTTTAGCGAATGTTGTTTCAAGAGTTCAGCATAAAACAGCCAGGTCGCGGCATTGAATTGTTTCGGTAAATGCCATTTGGTTGGACACCGGTACAGTCTTAAAATCCCTGTAATATGCTTCAACATCAGTTAAACTAACGACATGTCAACGTATGGTTTTAGTAGATCTCGCTTGACAACTACTTTTTTTCAGCCTTTTTGTCATCGCCTTTGGCCTTGTCCATGCAAGCTTGCAGGTCTTCGACCTTGGTGGCCTTTTCAATGCAGTTTCTCTGTGCGGTCAGGGCATCCATCTGTGCAGGATCATTTTTTACCTGCTCCATTTTTGTGATAATGTTTCCAAGAGATTTGGCCTGATCGGCGGCAAAATCCGCGCCAAAGGCAGGGGCGGCAATAAAGGCACAGGCGATGGTTGCAAGAATTAATTTCTTCATTTTTTTCTCCATTTAAGAATTAAATAAAAACAAATAACCAGTACTGACCACCCCTGTAGCAGCTACTGTGCCAATTTGTTGAATTTTATTTTCCAGCAAGGAAGAACGGCACAGCCGTTTGCAGGTCATTATTTTCTATATGCTTGAAACAATGAGCAAACAGTAACAGCTAAACTGAAAATTTCAGCGCTGCGGAATGAAGGAATGTTGCGATAGAAAGAAAAAACACCAGACCGACCAGGCGTATTTTGTCTTTGAAAGTCGACAGGTGTGATGAGTATTTTTTTTAACTTCCTGTATTTTCGAAGGAATAAACTGTGGGGATTAAGAGACATGGCATATATACCGGCATTTTAATAACTACCTGTTATTCTAATGTTTATTGTTGTTTTTCTTGCCAAATCCGATAAAATGAGGAATTCCATGGTTTTTGGGGATTATTTTATCAACCATCTAATAATGCATTAATATTACGGTATATTGCTGATATTTCTTGTCGGTAGCGCAGACTCCTTTTTTTGCAGGACAATTCGGAGGCCGTAATTGTGCTTCCGTCTCCAAGGTCTACATTCATAGTTTGTTCATGCTTTCCTGCTGTCTGCTGTTTTTCATCAATACGCAGAAATGCATTTGTGGATAATTTCGGTTTGCTCTTGAATTTACCCGGTTGACTTTTTTACATCAAGGTCCCACTGTGTAGTTATGTATGCATATCCTGAGAGGAGTTTTCATGCGATATTTATCCTATAGTTGCGCCATGATTATCGGGGTAAGCATTTTTTTACTCCCATCCCGGTTGGTTGCGAAAATTGCTCATGCCCCGACTTCGCAAGAGGTTAAAAGGAGCGTTGCTATGGCCGAAAAACCAAATCATTTGATCAATGAAAAAAGCCCATATCTGTTGCAGCATGCCTATAATCCGGTGGATTGGTATCCCTGGGGAGATGAGGCCTTTGCCAGGGCAAAAAAAGAGGATAAACCGATTTTTCTCTCCATTGGCTATTCCACCTGCCACTGGTGCCATGTCATGGCCCACGAATCTTTTGAAAATAAAGAGATAGCTGCCTTGCTGAACAGATATTTTGTCTGTATCAAGGTCGATCGCGAAGAGCAGCCCGATGTGGACCAGATGTATATGGCAGCCACCATGGCTATGAACGGTTCCGGCGGCTGGCCCATGTCCGTCTTTCTTCTGCCCGATGGCCGTCCGTTTTATGCCGCGACCTATATTCCGGCAAAAAGCATGTATGGCCGTCCCGGATTTCCTGAAATAATTGAAGCGATTCACAAGGCCTGGCAGGGAAGAAGAGATGAACTTGAGGCCTCGGCCTCCAAGTTGATCAATGCGCTTGAAGAGCAGCACCAGGTATCTGCTTCCGCAATCAATTCTGATATTGACGATCGTGCCTTTTCACAGTTGTCGGGTGAATATGATGCGGTTTACGGAGGATTCGGTAGCGCCCCGAAATTTCCCCGACCGGCGCTGTTTAATTTTCTTCTTCAGTATTACCATAAAACAGGGAACAAGCATGCGCTCAACATGACTCTGGCTACGCTTACGGCCATGGCGGGAGGCGGCATGTATGATCAGCTCGGCGGTGGCTTTCATCGTTATTCCGTGGACGGTCAGTGGCGGATACCCCATTTTGAAAAGATGCTCTATGATCAGGCCCAGCTTCTTCATTCCTACCTCGATGCATATCAAATTACAGGCGATAGCCAATATGCTGAAGTAGCGAGATCGATCGTCGGTTACGTGTTGCGCGTAATGCATGATCCCAGGGGCGGGTTTTACTCGGCGGAAGATGCCGACAGTGAAGATCCGTATGCACCGGGTAAACACGGAGAAGGCGCTTTTTACCTGTGGACGGAAAAGGATATCGTCACCACCCTTGGCACCAGGGCCGCGAATATCTTTAATTTTTGCTATGGGGTTGAGTTTGACGGTAATGCGCTGCAGGATCCGCAGCATGAGTTCACCGGGCGCAATATATTGTATCGGGCCAGGACCGATGAGGAAGCAGCAGGTCATTTTTCTATAAGCGTTGCTGAAGTAAGGGCCTCGCTCGAGAAATCGCGGGCCATTCTCCTGGCTAAACGGGCGCAGAGGGTGCGGCCGCACCTTGATGACAAGATCATCACCGCCTGGAATGGACTGATGATCGGCGCCCTGGCAAGGGCAGGAGCGATTCTTGATGACCCGAAGATGATCAGTGCCGCCGGGCAGGCGGCCCAATTCATTCGTTCAACCCTCTATGACCCGGCGACCGGATTGCTGAAACGACGGTACCGGGACGGGGAGGCCGCCCATACCGGTCAGTTGGATGATTATGCCTTTCTGGTTGCCGGACTGCTTGATCTGTACCAGGCCCGGCAGGAACCGCAACTACTGTCATGGGCCATGGATCTGACGGCAAAATCCATTACTCTTTTCCGGGATGACAAGGGTGGCGGTTTTTTTGATTCGGTTGTCGATGAGCGGGTGCCTATCAGGATGAAAGCCGATTATGACGGCGCTGAACCGGCGGCCAATTCGGTTGCGGCTATGAATCTTCTTCGCCTTGGCCGGTTGACCGGAAATGAGGATTGGCTTGCCCTTGCGCAAAAGACCCTCGATGCATTCAGTCGTCGGATTAACAGCATTCCCCAGGCCGTGCCGCAGATGCTCTGCGCTGTTATGTTGTTGCAGGAAAAACCTGAGCAGGTCGTTATTGCCGGAAACAGGGCCACTGCGGATACCATGGCCATGGAGGCCGAGGTTTGGCGTCATTTCAATCCCAACCGGGTTGTTCTATTGGCCGATGGCGGGGATAACCAGAAAATGCTTGCAAAAATGTTGCCCTTTATGCAGAGCGTCACCATGAAGGACGGCCGGGCAACGGCCTATGTCTGCCGGGATTTCACCTGCCGACTGCCGGTGACATCAGTCAAGGATCTTGCCGGCCGGCTTACAGGTTCCGGAGAAAAATAATTCTGATTACTATCAATCCTCAGAAACAAGGGATACCATCGCTTGGCGGGATTAAACAAAGAGAACCTTTCTGCGCAACAAGTGAATTTTATGTCAAATTAAGTAGCGGATATCGAGCGATGTTATCCCTGATACGGCTTTGCTGTGCTTCAGTGGTAATCAGGAAAAATAACTGATCACAGGCAGCCTTCAGCAACATCTGCGGGAAGCGAGTGTTTGACGTCATAAACCACGCTCAGTTGTCGGCACATTTTTGTAAAATCATCCTTGGTCAGGTCGGCGAATTCCTTATGGGCAACGGCCAAAACCACGCCGTCATAATGGTTGACCGGCAGGTTTTCGATCATGGTTACTCCGTATAATCGTTCCGCTTCCTTCTGGTCGGCCCAGGGGTCGAAAACCTCGATGTTGGCGCCGTAACTTTCAAGTTCTCCTATAATATCCACCACCCTGGTATTGCGCAGGTCCGGGCAGTTTTCCTTAAAGGTCAGCCCGAGAATGAGAATGTTGGCATCCGCCACGTGGATGCGTTTTTTCAGCATCAGTTTAACGATTTCCGAGGCGATGTAGCGGCCCATATCATCATTGAGCCGCCGCCCGGCTAGGATCATTTCCGGGTGATAGCCGACCTCCTGGGCCTTATGCGTGAGATAGTAGGGATCAACGCCGATACAGTGACCACCGACAAGACCCGGCCGGAACGGGAGGAAATTCCACTTGGTGCCTGCCGCCTTTAATACTTCAAGGGTGTCAATGCCGAGCCGGTTGAAGATCAGGGCCAGCTCGTTAATGAGGGCAATGTTGACGTCGCGCTGGGTATTTTCAATGACCTTGGCGGCCTCGGCAACTTTGATACAGCTCGCCTTGAAGGTGCCGGCCGTGATAATGGTCCCATAGAGATTATTGACGAAATCTGCGATTTCAGGCGTTGAGCCCGAGGTAACCTTGACAATGGTCGGCAGCCTGTGTTCGTGGTCGCCGGGGTTGATCCGTTCCGGGCTGTAGCCGGCAAAGAAGTCCTGGTTAAACGTAAGCCCGGACACCTCTTCCAGAATGGGAACGCAGACCTCTTCGGTGGCGCCCGGGTAGACCGTGGATTCATAAATGACCACATCACCCTTTTTCAGAGCCTGACCGACGGTGTGTGAGGCGCCTTCAAGGGGGCGGAGATCGGGGCGTTTATTGGCGTCAATGGGCGTGGGAACGGCTATAATAAACACATTGCAGTCGGCAAGGTCATCAATATCGCTGGTGAAGTGGAGATTTCCCGCCTGCTGCAGCTCTTGTTTGTTCACCTCACGGGTAACATCAATCCCCTCTTTAAGTTCGGCAATCCGTTGTTCTTTCAGGTCAAAACCGGTGGTGGCAAGTTTCTTGCTGAATTCGACGGCAAGGGGCAGACCCACGTAACCAAGGCCGACAATCCCAATATGTGACTGCGCTACTTCAACCATATTTTTTCTCCTTTTTCTTTACCGCTTCAGGTAAGGTATCGCCGATATTCTTTTAATTCTTTTTTTGATTTCCACCAGGGCCGGCTTTGCCCCGACCCAGACACAGTACCAACGGCTTCAGCCGTGATATTTTTTCATGGTTGTTCCCCATATTCCCAAAATACCCAGGCGAATAAATTCGTCTCTGCAATTTGTGCAATACTCGTGCAACAGGTCGCTTGTGAAATATGCGGGTTAAACCCCGCGTGTCTGTCCAGGCCAGAGCAAGGTGTGCAGTTGCAGCTGTAGACGTACCGGTAATTGTTCGGCAAGAATCATTGTTGCCAGCTTTTTTGGTGAAAAGAGATTCGTCACTGGTGAGAACAGAACATTGGCTAGTTGATGCAGGCCGTGGTTTTGCACCATGTCAACGGCCCAGTGAAAATCATCTTCCGAGCAGAGGACGAATTTTATCTCATCCCGGCAGCCGATTTTTCGCCGCTGCCGGAGTAGTTCAATGTTTTGTCGATAAAATTTATCGCTCATGCCCGAGCCGGGACATTTGATATCCATGATAACGATGGCCTGCGGATGGACATCGGCAATGGATAGCGTCCCATTAGTTTCTATCAAAACCCGATGGCCGTTGTCAATGAGCCGTTTTATGAGCAGGTGGATATCTGTCTGTAGAAGCGGCTCTCCACCGGTGATTTCCGTCAATACGCCTGGATACTTTTCCAGCCATTGCAGGATTTCCGTAATGGAGCATTCCCTGCCGGGTTCCGACCAGGTATAAGCGGCATCACAATAGCTGCAACGAAGATTACAGCCGGAAAGCCGGACAAAGGCACAGGGCATGCCCGCCCAGGTTGATTCGCCCTGGATGGAGTAAAAAAGTTCGCAAACGCGCAATGAATCAGTCGCCGTAATAGATAACTCCGCTGGTATCGGTTTCCCGGACCTGGACTGCATACAGAAAATATCTGTCCGTCTGCAGCGGCTCCTTCAAGTTGTCGAAGATAAACATGGCAATATGTTCGGAAGAGGGGTTGATGTCCGCAAAAGCAGGGTGCTTGTTGAGATCACTGTGGTCCAGCTCGTCAATAACGGTATTGACTTCTTTTTTCAGGGTTTTGAAATCAATTCCCATGCCGAGGTGGTCAAGTTTTGTGGCGCGGACGGTGACCTGTACCTTCCAGTTATGGCCGTGTGGATGTTCGCAGTTGCCGGGATAATCGCGTAAATGGTGACCGCCGGAAAAATGTGTTTTAATAAAAATATCCATAAAAACTCCTTGAACGTAAAGTAAAACGGTATTCTACAAGACAGGTAATAATATATAGATTACCCCGTTGATTTAAGGCCACCTCGAAAAATTGTCTTTCGGAGTCTCGCAGATAAGCGGAACGTAGTGAAGATTTCGGGCTCGCTTATCTGATCTCGAACAAAAAATCTATTAAATCAACAGACCCATAGGCGGAGGGGCGAAATCTCTCTTGCATCCTGTCCGAGGAAAATGGTAAGCAAAGAGATTATGCTTCCATCATTTAATTAGAGGACATTGTAGCAGGATTACACCTGCATTGCCAGTGTCATGGAGATAAATATATGGCTGTTATCGCTCCGTTTCGGGGAGTTCGCTATAATCCCGAAAAAATAAAAAATCTTGATGAAGTGCTTACCCCGCCCTACGATGTCATTGACGAGAAGGCAGGGGATGCATTTCTGAAAAAAAATCCCCATAGCATGATCCAGCTTGATCTGCGTAATACCGGGCAGAAGGCAAAGGAGGGCAGCGACCGGTATGTTGCCGCCCATGCCCGGTTTGACGGCTGGCAGGATGAGGGTATACTCATTCGTGACGACAAGCCCGCTATTTATCTCTATTCCATAGACTACCTGCATCCTTCCGGCAAAAAAATGACCAGGAAGGGCCTGGTCGGTCTGGTTGGTCTGGCAGATTTTTCCGAAGGTATTGTCAAGCCGCATGAGGAAACTTTTGCCGGCGTTATCCAGGACCGTCTTGAGTTGATGGATGAATGCGGGGCCCAGTTCAGTAAGGTCTTTTCTCTGTATTCCGATCCGAAGCAGGAAATCATTGGCCTGCTGGAAAAAGCCGCTGAGCAGGAACCGATAGCCAATGCAAAGGATCCGGACGGTAATGTGCATACCCTGTGGCGTGTGTCCGATCCGGACACCCTGGAAAAGGTCAGCCGGTTGTTTGCCGATAAATCGCTCTACATTGCCGATGGCCATCATCGCTATACCACTGCCCTGGCCTGTCGTGAACGGGCGCGTGCCGGCAATCCCGAATTTGGTGCCGACAGCCCCTATAACTACATAATGATGTATCTCTGCGCCTGTGAGGACCCCGGTCTTTCCGTTCTCCCTACTCACAGACTGCTGAACCTGCCCGGTAAGGTTTCCGCCGACAAGGCCGCAGCCCTGGTTGAGCCTTCTTTTATTGTTCAGGAGATTTCCGGCTCCAGTCGGGAATCGCTTATTGATGCCATGTTGCAGCGGATGGATGAGCTTTCCTTTGGTGGTGGAACTGTGGCCCTGGGTATGTACCATCCCGGTGAGGACCGTGGATTTATTCTTCAGGTCAGGCCGGAGGCTATGGACAGTGACATTATTGCCAAAAGGGCAGGGGTTCTCCAGGGGCTTGATGTGGTCGCGCTCTCCGATATTCTTTTACAGGGTATTTTTCACCTGGGCCATGAACAGTGTGTGCGCGAGCATCTGGTTACGTATTTCAGTGATGTCAACGCCGCCCTTGATGCAGCCGTCAAACTCAGTGTGGAAAAAGCTCAATCCACGCCGCTGTTGTTTCTGCTCAATCCTACCAGGGTCTCGCAGGTGACCGATGTGGCCGACCAGGGGGAAATCATGCCCCATAAATCCACCTATTTTTATCCAAAAATCCTCACCGGCCTGCTGATCAACAAGTTATCGGATGACGGGAAAAAAGAACAGTCCTGAGAGGTATCTTAATGCGGACAGACCGCTCACCGATGACAGCCTGTTCAATGGCGGATTGATTTGCCGCCAGTATGGAGATGGGTATCGTTTTTCGGTGGATTCCATCCTTGCCGCCCATTTCTGCAGATTGCACGGATCCGAGCGGGTGCTCGATCTTGGCTGCGGCAGCGGTGTCATCGGCTTGATCCTGGCCCGGCTTCATCCGGACACCAGGTTGGTTGGACTTGAACTGCAGCAGGATCTGGCAGGTCTTTGTGCTGTCAATGTGCGTGACAACCATCTGCAATCACGGTGCAGTGCTGTTTGCGGGGATGCCCGTTTCATTGGAAGGTATGTGGATGCGGAATCCTTTGATCTGGTGGTCTGCAATCCCCCCTATCGCAAGATCGGCAGCGGCAGGGTCAACCGGACCGGTGAGGCCGCCATTGCCCGCCATGAACTGAAGGCAAACCTTGACGATATGCTGGCTGCAGCCGCTTTCAGTGTCAAAAACAAGGGACAGGTTGCTTTTGTTTACCCGGCCGTTCGCTTGGCATCCCTGGTCGCCGGTATGCACCAACATGCACTGGTTCCAAGGCGGTTGCAGCCGGTTTATAGTTATCCCGAGGCGGAACAGGCAACGCTTGTTGTGGTGGAGGCCGTAAAAAACGGGGGTGAGGGGTGTGGTTTGTTGCCGCCATTGTACATTTATACTGGGAAAAACATGGGATACAGTCCTGAAATGAAAAAATTGTATGCCGCCATACCTTCCGGTCACGAATCCAATGGACAGGGAGCTGCCTGATGCTTGCCAAGGTTTGGACTGCGGCGGTTTCCGGAGTTGACGGCCTGCTGGTACAGGTTGAGGTTGATTTGGCGCTCGGGTTGCCGAAGTTTTCCACAGTGGGCCTGGCCGAAGGGGCGGTGCGCGAGGCAAAGGACCGGGTTAAGGCGGCTATAAAAAACGGCGGCTATGAGTTTCCGGCCCGTAAAATCACCGTTAATCTGGCGCCTGCCGATGTGAAAAAGGAGGGAACCGGCTATGACCTGCCTATTGCCGTCGGCATTTTGGCGGCTACCGGCCTGATGCCGCCTGACGCGCTTGCGCGAACCTGCATTGTCGGTGAGCTTTCCCTGGATGGTCTGGTCCGACCGATTCCCGGGGTATTGTCCATGGTCCAGGCCGCTGCGGATACCGGCAGAATTGATCGTTTTCTTGTGCCGGAGGAGAATGCGGCCGAAGCGGCGATTGTTCGCGGCATGGACGTGATCGGGCTGGAACGCCTTGATCAGGCGGTGGAATACCTGGCCGGTCAGCAACAAATTGTCGCCGCCTCAGTTGATATCGCGGAACTTTTCAGAAATCGTGGTGGGTATCCGGTCGATTTTTCCGAAGTCAGAGGCCAGGAGCATATTAAACGCGCCCTTGAGGTGGCCGCTGCCGGAGGCCATAATATTCTGCTTTCCGGAGTGCCGGGAACCGGAAAAACCATGATGGCCCGGCGCCTGCCTACAATTCTCCCCGATCTCAGTCTTGATGAGGCCCTGGAAACAACCAGGATCTATTCGGCCGGTGGCCTTCTGCCACCGAACACCCCGCTGTTAGTTACCCGGCCTTTCCGGGCGCCGCATCATACCATCTCCGATGCCGGACTTATCGGTGGCGGCAGGATTCCACGACCGGGCGAGGTGTCCCTTGCCCACAACGGTGTCCTGTTTTTAGATGAGCTGCCCGAGTTTAAGAAAAATGTCCTTGAGGTGTTGCGCCAGCCCCTTGAAGATGGCCATGTGACCATTGCCAGGGCCGCGACCAGCCTCAGATTCCCGGCCCGTTTCATGCTGGTCGGCGCCATGAACCCCTGCCCATGCGGCTTTCATGGCGACCCGCACAAGGAATGTATCTGCAGTCAGGTACAGATTCAGCGGTATCGCAACCGCCTGTCCGGGCCATTGCTTGACCGGATAGACATCCAGGTGGAGGTGCCGCCGGTACGGGTTGAAGATATTGAACGGGCCGAGCCGGGCGAAAGTTCCGAAACAATCAGAAAACGGGTCAATGGGGCCCGCTCCATCCAGGGCCGCCGTTTTGCTGATGATCCTCTGATTCACTGCAACGCCCAGATGGGATCACGATTATTAAAAATCCATTGTTATCTGGATGACGGCTCCGGTCGTCTGCTGCATCAGGCCGTGGACCGCCTCGGTCTCTCCGCCCGCGCCTATCACCGGATAATCAAAATCGCCCGCACCATTGCCGATCTGGAAGGAAAAGAACAAATTGCCTCCACCCATGTCGGTGAGGCCATCCAGTACCGGCGCATGCAGCATGGTGAGGGGTGATGGTGAGTCCACAGCCCTAATGGCAATGGAAATGATATTGTGTCTCCGGATTTCTTTTTCACCGGATTTCTTTGGCGTGGCCGAGCCAGTAAGCAATTTTCCATCGCTACCGACTCCGCCCAATAAGCCTAACCTTCCATCAATGCCTCATTGATTTTTTCTATGAAGAAGAAAATTATTACTTTAACAATTATTGTATTATGTGTACTGGTTTTTTTTACTAGATATAAAATTATTAATACGACACGTAGCCCTGATACGCCCGAAGTTTCATTCAATCAGATCGACTAAATCTATATCACATTGTCCACTCATCTCGACGAAGTTATTTTTGATAGAACCCTTACCCTTATGAACCCTTACCTGTTCTTTATGTTAAGCAGATAAATGTCAAACCGGACAATCTTTCCTGAAACACAATAGGAAGGTGGTCGGTCATCAAGCCATGGCCCATGCTGCGGCCGTTTGACCACCACTCTTTCGGTTGCCCCTTTTAACGCTGCTGCAAATAATCTCGTCGGATCATCATCCCCGGCCGCAATTTCCCTGATTACCTGTAACTCCTTTTTGACCTTGGCGGATTTTTTTTGTGCGGGAAAGAGGGGGTCCAGGTACACAATGCCCGCCCTTTGTTGTTGCCGTTCCAGATAATGGCAGGCATCGCCGCAGGTCAGTGAAATGCGGGCGCTGATATCCCTGGTGAACCGTGATTCCCCGGCCCGAAGCAGACCATCTTCGAGCAGAGCCGCAAGAAGAGGATTACGTTCAACGACCTGAACCTGAAACCCTGCCGCCGCCAGTAAAAAAGCGTCCCTGCCGAGCCCGCCGGTGGCATCAATGATCGTGGTTGTCCTGTCGGCTTTTCTTCCCATGGCTCGAATGATCCGTTCCCGTCGAACCGAGGCTATCCGTCGCTGCCAATCTCCGGAAGTAAAATCGACCCCTACCCGCATGGCCATGCCCTGGTCGTCCATCGATAGTAAGGACAGGCCTTTTTCGGAAACAATGAGCACTGAGCCTCTATCCGGGATTTTACTGATCCTTGGTAAACCAAGGCGTTCCGCCAGGGCGTCATCCTCAGGGAGCCATGTACTATTTTCACAATAGATGCCACCAAGATTGCTGGTTTCTTTGTCCGGCCGATGTGTTTTTTCTTGAGTCATAATTTCGTTTGTTCATTGCCTTATTATGGCCGGTAATGTAATCTCTTTTGGAATTCTTTTGGAATATTTTTCAAAAATATACCCTGCCGGATACGGGGGGCGATATATCCTGAACCAGCGAATACAACGGATATGGAAGAAACAGAAACACATGTGGTGGCGATTATTCCCGCTCGATACCACTCCAACAGATTTGAGGGAAAACCCCTGGCCTTGATCAACGGCAAACCGATGATTCAGCATGTGGTGGAAAGGGCAGGGCGGGTCAAGCTCCTTAACCGGGTGGTGGTGGCAACAGATGATCGTCGTATCGCCGAGGCGGTACAGGGATTTGGCGGTGAGGTTGTCATGACCGCGAGCGACCATGCCTCCGGCACTGATCGGCTGGCCGAGGCGGCGGAACTGCTTGGCATTGATGAGCAGGATGTGGTGGTCAACATCCAGGGGGACCAGCCGCTTTTTGCCCCTGAGGTAGTCAGCCAGGTGGCGGAGCCGCTTCTGGCAGACCCGGCGCTGCCCATGTCCACCCTTATCTATAAAATTATCCGTCCCGAGGAGATCAGCGATCCCAATCATGTAAAAACGGTTTTTGACTGTCACCAAAATGCCCTGTATTTTTCACGTTCACCCATCCCTTTCCAGCGCAATCCCGAAGAACAGGAACAGCCGACCTACTACAAACATCTCGGTTTTTATGCCTATCGCAAGGGATTCCTCCTCACCTTTGTTGCCCTGCCGGAAGGCGAATGGGAACGTTTTGAAAAACTTGAGCAACTGCGCGCCCTGGAATACGGCTATACGATTCGGGTTGTGGAAACGGAATATGATTCCATAGAGGTCGACACCCCTGCCGATGCCAAAAGGGTGGAAGAATATCTGCAGCAACAGGGTGGAGCCGGCCGGTGAGTATTTGTTACCCCGAAGAACATGAGTGTAATGTCGATTATAAACCAAAGATTAACCTGTTACATCGCCAATCGGTGTAACAAGAAAAGGCGGAAGCTGTTCTGTCTTCTGACAAAGAAGGAGTTTATTCATGGAAAAGAAAATAACAATTATCGGCGCCGGTAATGTCGGTGCCACGGCGGCTCACTGGGCGCTTATTCGTCAGCTTGGCGATGTGGTTCTTCTCGATGTCATGGAGGGAATCCCGCAAGGCAAGGCCCTTGATCTCTGGCAATCCGGCCCCCTTGACGGCTACCCCGGCTCCATGAAGGGATCCAATGATTATGCCGACACCAGAGATTCCGATGTGGTCATTATTAGCGCCGGTCTTGCCCGAAAACCCGGCATGTCCAGGGATGATCTGCTGGCAAAAAATGTCGCAATCGTCAAATCCTGCGCCGAAGAAGCGGTCAAGTATTCCCCAAATTGCGTCATGATTGTCGTCACCAATCCCATTGACGCCATGGTGCATACCGCCTTTAAGGTCAGCGGAATTCCCAAAGAGCGGATAATCGGGATGGCTGGTGTTTTGGATTCCGCCAGATATCGCACCTTTCTCGCCGATGCGCTTGGCGTTGCCGCCCGAGACGTTAATGCACTTGTCATGGGAATTCACGGCGACAACATGCTGCCTATGGTTCGGCTTGCCAATGTGGCGGGCGTACCGGTTACTGATCTCTTATCGGAAGAAAAAATTGCCGAAATCGTCAAACGGACCCAGATGGGTGGTATAGAAATCGTTAATCATCTAAAAACCGGATCCGCATTTTATACGCCGGGCCTTGCCGCCATTGAAATGGCCGAGGCCATTCTAACCGACAGTCACCGGGTTATGCCCTGTGCCGCTTATCTGGAAGGGGAGTTCGGTATCTCCGGATATTTTCTTGGCGTTCCTGTTGCCCTTGGCAAGAATGGGGTCGAGAAGATTCTTGAATTTCAATTGACCGAGGAAGAAAAAACAGCGCTTGCCGATTCAGTGGAAGCGGTTTCCAAACAGATGGCCGCCACCGGCCTGTAATTCGGCATGGCCGTCGGGATGTAATTGGTCACAGGTTATGTAACTACTCGTTTTCATTTACCAAGGATTGTAAGTTGGCAAGGGTGCTCCGATTTTGTGCAGGCGCGATTTTTCGCAGGAAAGCGGAGCGTAGCGGAGACTCCGGTAGCCCCTCTATGCGGGCAATCGCGACCGTGCAGGTAAGCGAGCCTGCGAGACTCCGAAAGCGGGGTGCCCGTGACGACTTACGTCGGGATTGTCTATGTCACCTGCCCAGGGGCTGCAACAGAGTCTTGAGGGATTAATCAATCAGCGTGTTGCGCCGCTTGATTTTTTACCAAACGGCAACCTCGCTGAACGGCTCATTTCCCTTGTTCTTGACGGGTTGCCTTCAGATGTGCCGCCTGCCGTTGCCGCTCAGTTTACCTCCTGTATCCAGCAGTTGCACAACGTGGATACGGGAGGCGCCAAGATCGTTATTTTCGGCGGTGGCACCGGTCTTTCCAACATTATCGGTGGTGATTCGCGTCGGCTTGACTGGCCACAAACACCTTTTGCCGGTCTAAAAGAAATTTTTCCGGACTGCCATTCTATAGTCTGTATCACCGATGACGGCGGCTCAACCGGTGAACTGCTCAAGGATCTGCCCTTGATCGCCCTTGGCGATCTTCGGCATGTTCTTCTCTCTTCCATCCAGCTACGACAGTTGATGGATGCCTTTGATCTGGATACGGCGGCTGCCCGAAACCTGGCTACCGCCCTCCATGCCCTGTTCAACTACCGCTTCATCACCTGTCCTGAAGATGAAAAACAGCTTTTTCAGGATACCGGAGCAGACCCTGATGCCATGCCGGATCATCTGCAGCACTTTCTGCAGACACTGATCGCCACTCTTTTTACCGATGGGCGGCTTTCCGTGGCCCTTGACCGGCCTCAATGCCTGGGTAATCTCCTTCTGGCAGCCGCCATTTACCGCCAGGTTGATCCACGATCCGATTCCATGGAACTTGCCGCTTCATACCATGTGGTGCGAACCGCAACCATCCGCGGCCTGGCTGATATGTGCCAGGCCATGGGAATGCATTCCCATGCTGTCTTACCCTGCACAACGACCAATGCACGACTTCTGGTTCGCTATACCAACGGTGTTCAGGTAACCGGGGAACATAAATCAAGTTATTGTCGTCGTCATTATCCGGTTGACAGGGTCATTGTTGAATTCTTCCGGCAGCCCTTTGTCCAGCCGGAGGTTATCGGTCTTATCAAACAGGCTGATGTATTGATCTTTGCCCCAGGCAGTTTATATACCTCGATCATACCGATTATGCAGTCCGGCGGAATTGCCGATGCCATCCGGGCAAACCGTGACTCTTTGAAGCTTCTTGTGGCCAATATCTGGGTACAGAAGGGCGAAACCGATGTCGCCCGCGATGCGCCGGACCGTAAATTCCATGTTTCGGATCTTATCCAGGCCTACCACAGGAATATTCCCGGAGGCGTCAATGATCTTTTTTCCCACGTCATATCCCTGAATCTTGCCGATATCCCCGGATCCGTGCTGCAGCGTTATGCGCTTGAGGACAAGGCGCCTATTTATCTGGATCGAAAAAGGGTCAGGGCCCTTGGCTTTGGTTCCATTGCCGTGCCTGTTTTTTCCAGAGAGCAGTTGAACCAGAGAGGGGTCATTCAACACGATCCGGCAGCCCTGGCCCGCTCCATACAGGTTCTGCATGGATTATGGTCATCAGGACTTTTGAAGGGAAATGAAGCCGAAGGCAACCTGCCTGAAATTTCCGACCTGCCCGTCGGTACCCGCATCGAGCAGGATCTTCCCTGTCTCCGTTACGATGCCATTGTCAGTCATTGCCGCTATTTGAGTGTTGAGCAAGTCTCAAAATCCTCTCGTTTTGATCAGCGTCTTGAGGGTAAAGAGAGAAACTGGCTCATATCCAGAGTGATTGAGATACTCTGGAATCATCCGGACATTCTCATTGATCATCTGCACTACATACGAGGAATTTGCCTTGTGGATCCTGCCAGCTGGAAACGTTGTCAGCAGTGGGACAATGTTTTTTCGTTTTATGATCCCCATGATCTGCGTATAAAAATACGACAGGATCAGACAAGGGACCTGGGTCGTTTTGAAATGGCCTTTCTCGTTGCCCTCGGACAATCACTGCTCGGCAATTACGCCAGGGACAAACAACTTGAAACCATTGAAAGCGGGGGGGAAATCATCGGCCATAAATTCAGCCTCCTTATACGGGAAGTAGAACGTCTGGAGTCTTTTTTTGATTTCCACACACTTGATACCTATCTTAGGCTGGCACGCATGCATGCATCGACAAAGAAAAAACGGCTCTATACCAGAGTTATTAACGGTGATGATGGCTTTACGCCGCCGGGTCTGCTTTTCGGGCTCTGCTATGCATGGTATCTTGATAATCGTTTTGCACCCAATATTGAATACAAGATGTCGATCATGAAAAATGAAACCGGGGATCTCATTCCGGAACAAATCCGAATTTTTGACCGGCGGCGGCGTCTGATCGACTTTTTTCGTGAACATGTCTTTCAACATCGAGCCGGCGGTACAAAGTAACGCTATAAAAAAAATCATTATTGTCCACTTCCGCCTTGAATTCAGGTTGTTAAAAAGAGGCTGTCAATGGTAGGATGATACTGGATAAACGATTTTTTTTGTTAAATGCTTTTTTCTTCTTTTCAGGAGGCGACTGATGCGAATACTGGTCATTGATGATGATGAACAGATGCGTGTTCTCCTGCGCCAGGTCATGGAATGGAGCGGCTTCACCGTCGACGATGCGGAAAACGGTCGCAAGGGAATGCAGATCCAGCGCAGGCAACCTGCCGACTTGGTGATCACCGATTTGATCATGCCGGAACAGGAAGGGCTGGAAACAATCAGTCTCCTGAAAAAGGAATTTCCGGCAGTGAAAATAGTTGCCATCTCCGGAGGAGGACGAATCGGACCCGAGGCCTATTTGCCCGCTGCCCGCGAATTGGGGGCCGATCTGGTGTTCAGTAAACCATTTGATGTCAAGGAATTTGTCACAGCCGTAAGGGGGTTACTTGGAAATGACTGAGCACAAGGTTCTGGTTGTTGATAATAGTCCTGTGATTCTCAAAATCGTATCCAAGGCCTTGGAGGATGCCGGCTGTTCGGTGCAGACCGCCGCGGACGGCCTGGAAGCATTGGATATGCTCATGGAATTTCCACCGGATATTATATTTACCGATCTGGTCATGCCCAAAATAGACGGGGCCAAACTCTGTCACATCGTCCGCAACACGCCGGGATATGAGCATATATTTCTTGTTGTTCTTTCTGGTATTGCCCTGGAAGACGATATGAACGTCCTTGAACTGGGGGCTGATATCTGTATTGCCAAAGGTCCTGGCGCAACAATGAAAAAACATATCCTTGCCGCCCTGGAACGGTTTGAATCCGGTCTGAGAGGCTCCACCCATATCGAAGGGTTGCAGGGCCTGTATCCACGGGAGGTTACCAGCGAGCTCCTGGTCAATAAACGGCATAACGAGGTCATCTTTGAACGGATGACGGAGGGCGCTTTTGAACTGGATGGCTTTGGCAGAATTGTGCGGGCAAACCCGGTCTGCTGCCGCCTGTTTGATTCTTCCGAGGCCGAAATTCTAGGCTCCCGACTGGTCGATCTTTTACCGGAGGACCATCATCTTGATTTTTTCACCTGGATCGATAATCTCGCCTCAACCCGCACCAATACACCCCTGGTGTTTGATTATTCCGATCCTGTTTTTCTGGGTACACAGCAGGTAACCTTTACTCTTGTTCCCATTTATGAAGAGGAACAGTTGTCCGTTATCGGTATTATGAAAGATGTCACCGATCGCAAACGGATGGATGCCCATAAGGCTCGACTGGAAAAAGAACTTCAGCGTATCAGCAAACTTGATGCCATGGCCACAATGGCTGGTGGTATTGCCCATGATTTCAACAATCTGCTGACGATTATCAACGGAAATGTTGAAATGGCCAAGATTCTCTCTCTTGATGAAAAGGTCAATCAGCTTCTTTCCGAGACCGGCAAGGCCCTGCAGCTTACCACTGGTCTCATTCGGCGATTTTCAACCTTTTCCGATAACTACCTGCCATCAAAATCACTGGTCTGTGTTGATGAGTTACTCTCCGGACTCCTTGAGAATGAACTTGGGGACTCTGATGTCGAGGTGCAATTAACTTCCGACGGCAAGGTAAGTTATGTGGACCTTGATGTCGACCTGATGATCCAGGTCTTTCAAAATATTATTCTCAATGCCGTTGAGGCCATGCAGGGAAAAGGGCAACTGAGTGTTGAACTGGCCGAAATTAATGGTCGTGAAGAGGCCGAAAACACCGGACAACCGATTGCCGATGGAAAATTTATTCGTATTCGGATTACCGACAGCGGCTGCGGCATGGATGAAGCCCGGTTGGAGCACATTTTTGACGCCTATTTTTCCACAAAGCAGAAGGGCATTCAGAAGGGAATGGGACTTGGCCTGACCATCGCCCACGCCATTGTTAAAAAACACGGTGGGCTGCTCAGGATCGATTCAAGGCCCGACTCGGGCTGTACGGCTACGATTTACCTACCGGTAGGTCGAGGCGCTCAACGCTGTGTCGGCGGCGAGGCTGGTAACGAACGCTTACGGGTCCTGATCATGGATGATGATGAAATTATGCGGAAGATTTTTAACGGCATGTTTGAGGAATGTAACTGTGATGTTACAACCGTTGATTGCGGGGAGGAGGTGGTACGTGAATTCGACGACCAACTGACCGCCGGTCGGCCCTATGACCTGGTGCTTCTTGACCTGCAGGTCGATAAAGGCCTGGATGGCCTTGGGGCCGCCAAAGCCATTGCCGGCCGCAGCCCGGCAACCATGCTGGTTGCCATGAGCGAGGATGCCGGTCATGAAGTCATGCATGATCCGCAGACCTTTTATTGTACGACCGCCGTTGAAAAACCATTTTCCATTGATACCGTCAAAACCCTTCTCAATGACTATGCCCGGGCAAATACGCAATAGTTCTCTTGCCGGCAGGTGTATGCCCTTTCTCGTTTAACCGCCATGTATCTTGCACGCAGGGTCATTGATAACAAACTTCACTACATCCTCTGTGAATCCTATGATAACGGGGTCTGTCTGACCAACCGCGATCTTGTTGCACTTGGTTCCCGCCCGGAAAAATACATTATGTATGGCGGCGGCAGTTCCTTTTCCATTGATGAATGCCTTCTTGACAGGCTGATGCATCTTGGCGTAACCGCCTCCTATGAAGAGATCGAACAGTTTTTTCTTCCCTTTCTTGATCCCTATATCCGGGTCAAGATATCCCCATTCTGCGACCGCAGCAGGTATCGAAGCTGGCGCCCCATGACTGCTGCCGTCAAGGCAAAAGTGCTTGAACAGACCCATGTCATAGATCGGCGTCGTATTCATTACCTTCGTTTTGGCCAGGTGGATCAACGTAGACTTGATAATTCAGTGACCCTGTACAAACAGTTGCTGGACAAATCACGCGATGAGCTGGAACAGCTGATGATCGCGCAGGAGCAAGACCTGTCTCCGGCCGAGTACAAACGGTATATCTTCACCATTTTTGATCTGCAGCGTTTTTTTACAGAGAGTTACGCCCGTTCTATGCCGCACATCCTTAATCAGGAAAAACTTGACCAATATTTTCTGCAAGAGGTCTGCCGCCTGGACAAGGACGATGCCTTCTGGCAGGGGCTTGACCGACAGAAAAGATTATCTCCCTATCTTGTTCGCTACCTGGTCATGTTTTTTGACTATGATTTTCCCGGCTCCGAATCATGGAATGATTTTGCCCGGTTGTTTGAAGAGTCACGCCGCAATTCCCGCAGGAACCTCGGAACAAGCAAAATGTCCATCAATGCCGCAAGTACTGTTTTTGGTGTCAGCCGAACGAAACTTGCGGCCATGGATAAAAAACAGCTGACCGCTCTGTATCGAAAAAAGGCTCACAAACTTCATCCCGACAAGGGAGGGGACCATGATCTTTTTATTGAACTGACGGCGGCCTACAACGAATTACTGCGCGGTCGGAGGTGAAGTCGATTTCAGAAAAATCAGCGACAAGCCGTCAGGCGCTTGCACTGCTCATTCCGGTGTTTAAGCGTTTTCGGCTGCGTCTGTTCCTGGGATTCTCCGCTCTGCTCGGGGTTGATTTTCTCCAGCTCATCGTTCCGAAAATTCTCAAGAAAGGAATTGATTCTCTTGCCGACAAAAGCGCAAATCCACACACTCTTCTCCTGCTGGCCGCCCTTGTTCTTGGTATTGCCGCCTGCGTAGCCCTGCTCAGATTTGTCTGGCGAATCCTTATTATCGGTTTTTCCAGAATCCTTGAAAAGCGGCTGCGCGTACAGCTCTTTGCCCATCTGGTCCGGATGGATCGTTCATTTTATCATCGCTGGTCTGCAGGATCTCTAATGGCGCACGCAGGAAATGATCTTGCCGCAGTACAGATGGCCTGCGGCATGGGCATGGTAGCAGCCGCTGATGCCCTTGTTATGTCCACGGCATCCATTGGCTTTATGCTGGCCATTGACGCACGGCTGACCGTTCTTGCCCTGTTACCCATGCCCATGCTTGCCCTGTCGACCTGGATCCTGTCTAAAAAAATGCATCTTCACTTTTCCAGAGTTCAGGAACAGTTTGGCCGGTTGACCGAATTTGCCCGCAATGCACTTGTCTCCATCTCACTTGTGAAGGGATATTGCCTTGAAGGAGCGCAGGAAAGAAAATTTTCCGAACTCGGCAGGACCTATGTGCGTAACAACCTGCGAGTTGCCATCCTGCAGGGACTACTGCATCCCATGGCGACCCTTGCCGGAAATACCGGTATGCTGCTGGTTCTCTATTTCGGCGGCAAGATGGTGATCGAGGCCGGAATGTCACTTGGTTCTTTTGTCGCCTTTATCACCTATCTCGCCATGCTTATCTGGCCCATGATGGCCGTTGGCTGGGTCGCCAACCTTGCCCAGCGAGGACTGACCTCCCTGCGTAGAATAGCAACTCTTCTTGCAGAGCAACCTTTCCTTGAGGACGGAATAAATAGCCGCATCCACTGGGATTCGCAGGCACCATGGATCCGCTGTGACAACCTTTCTTTCACCTATCCCGGCAGTAAGCGTCCGGCCCTGCAAGGCATTAACGCCGCCTGGCCAACCGGTATCTACGGCATTGCCGGTCGATCCGGTTCCGGAAAGTCAACGCTGTGCCGCCTGATCGTGCGGCTCTATCCGATTGATAAAGGCATGCTCTACCTCGGGGACAGTGACGTAAACCAGTACCTTGTTGCAACGGTCAGAAAGCAATTTGCCTATGTCGGCGAACAGACGGCCCTGTTTTCCGATACCATCTATAACAATATCAGTTTCGGTCTGGAAGGATCGTCAAAACAGCAAGTTGAGGCAGCGGCGAAAGCAGCGGCCATTCATGAGTATATTATCGGGCTTGACAAGGGGTATAATGCGAAGGTGGGGGAGCAGGGCGTCAAACTTTCCGGCGGCCAGCGACAACGTATCGCCCTTGCCCGTGCCCTGCTCAGTAACAGGCGCATCCTGATCATTGATAACGGCCTGTCAGCCCTTGACGTATCCACGGAACAGGTGGTGTTTGCCAATATACGTCGACAGTACCGTGATCGGCTGGTGCTTTTGGTTTCGCATCGGGTAAATCTGCTTTCCCGCACCCGGGAGATTATACTCCTGGACCAGGGAAAGATAGTAGCTGTCGGCGACCATGCTTCGATGTATGCGACCGGTGGTCTCTATACAACTATGGTCGACAAGCAGCAGGATCATGCATGATGGCGTCGTAAAAACTTCGATATACTTCGTCGTGTGTCCCGGGGCGATTCACAACATACTACCTGTATAGTTGAGACCCGCCCCGAAACACTACTCCTCGGAGTCTGCGCTTACCTGTATATCTATGTTTTTACTTAGCCCTCTTTGAAAAAAAAATTGGATTTTTTACGAGTTCATCATGCATAACTACGGTTACACAGAGGACGGAAAGGTCGGCAGTCTGCTTGATCTGCGACTATGGAAGAGAATCCTTACCCTTTGTCGGTCCTTTGTACCCGGGTTTATCGGCGCTGTTCTCCTCTCCCTTGTTTTAACGGTCGCCACTCTTGGAATGCCCAGGCTTATGCAGATCGGCATTGACGGATTTATGCGCGGTGGTTCTCTTTCCCTGGAGGCACGGATCAGCGGTCTTGGCCGGGTGACTTGGGAATATGCAATTCTGATCGGTCTGGTCTTTGGTGCGGGATTTTTCCAGGTAGTACTCCTTGAGTGGATAGGGCAGATGATCATGCATCGGCTGCGTAATCGTCTCTTTCATCATATTCTGAGTCTGAAGGTACGTTTTTTTCAGCAGCAGCCAACCGGCAAGCTGGTGACAAGGCTGACCAACGATATTCAGAATATGCATGAAATGTTCACCTCGGTTCTGGTGACCCTGTTTAATGATCTTCTCAAACTGACGGGCATTCTTGTCGCCCTCTATCTGATGAATGTTCGCCTGGCCATGCTGATGACGATTTTTCTGCCGGCATCCCTTGCGGTAACCCTTGTTTTCTCCCGTCTGGCCAGGGAACGGTTCCGTGCAATTCGCAGGCAGTTGGCACGGTTAAACA
>WGCP01000344.1 GCA_015493715.1 Desulfobulbaceae bacterium | reverse complement strand
GATAAAGAGAATGTCGGCGTAGGTGGCGAGAGTGGTGTCGGGATACGTGAGTTCGATCTGCTGGAGGAGTTTGTACGGCTCTTCATACTTGTCGGCTCGGACGAGACATTCGGCATAGGTAAGTAATTGTCGTTTGCGATACCCCTCGTTTTCTTCCTTTTCCAGTTGCAGTTTTAAATTTTCCGCTATTTGCAGCCATGCTTGATGTCTGCTTAAGGTGATATTTTCTTTACCGAGCCAGTTTAACGTCTCGGTAGCCGGTTTGATGGCTGCCGCCAGGGGAAACGGCGGCAGGGTGTAGAGAAAATGCGGGCGGATGACAACCGGAGATTCATAGGTTCTGATAAAGAGTTTCCAGTCCGTGCCGTATCTTGAGGCATAGATGGGACTGGTGAAGTCGATTTCTTCTCTGTTGAGAAGCGTCAACCCATGCAGATTCGAGGAAAGATCGGGATAGCGGGCTGACAGTGGATTGCCGAGCTGGATATCCAGCATGATTGATGCTGTTTCCTCAATTTTTTTTGCCCGTACATGCTGGGGCGGGTACCTGAAATAGAAGGAGAGCAACAGGTTTCCGGCCTGTTGCCCGGAAATCATCCGGATCATTTTCTCGTCACCGGCAAGCGTTTTGAATGATTTGGCTGCTACGGTATCGGTAAGCACCAGGTCAACACGTTTTCCCTGGGTTTCAATCTTGTAGGTGGGCAGTACGGAGAGGCGTAGAAAGATGTGCATCTTGCCTCTTTCCGTTGTTTTCGAAACCTGGCGAAGTATTGCCGAACCAGCCATTGCCTGCTGCAAAGGCAGGACAAGCAGTATCATAAAAAGTGGCAGTATTTTGGCTTTTTTTCTCATCATTTCGGACCCGGATATGGTTTGTTCTTGATAAAGCAATTAGCATTCCATACACGTATTATTTGTCTATATCTATGAAATAAATCAAAAAGTAATTATTCTGCTTTGGAAGTGGCTGCATTGTGGAACAAACGGGAGCGAGTCGGTTTTTTGGCACTTGCTGTCACGGGAAATGGTGGTAAAAAAAATAATCTTTTTTTGGGGCAAAACTTGCTTTCGTTATCCGCAAATTGATAGAATGATTTTGAAGGAAAGGCTTTCATCTGTTTCGGCATTTTTATCTGTTTCGGCAGTATTGCCTTGAGGTGCAAGCTGATGGATTGAAAAAAAATGTAGTCAATATAATGGAGGAATTCCAATGGCAAAAAATGTATTACTCGTTGATGATTCAAGTACCATGCGGAAAATCGTCAGTCGTTCGCTTCGTCAGGCAGGCCTTGATTTTGGTGATATTTTTGAGGCCGGGGACGGCCAGGAAGCCCTGGATGTTTTAGAAAAAGAGGCCGTGGATATTGTCCTGAGCGACATCAATATGCCGAACATGAACGGTATTGAATTTTTACGGGAAAAGAGCGGTCGGGACGGAATTAAGGATATCCCCGTTTTTATGATTTCAACGGAGACCGGTGACGATATTATCGGCGAGGCCAAGAGCCTCGGTGCAGTCGGTGCTCTCAAAAAACCTTTTACTCCGGATAAGGTCAATGAAGTGCTTGGACCTTTTATGTAACAGGTCCTACCGGCGCAGAACTCTGCCGGTCTATGAAGGTCAACACCTTGTCGCCGGGCGGATTTTTCGTCCGGCGAATTCAATTCGGAGGGAGAGGAGTGGGGGATTTTTCTGATATTATTCCAAAAGTCGTTGATGCCACGGTAGAAATATTCACCGGCATGGTCATGATGGAAATTAATCAGGAGGGGGAACCGTTAACGGAACTCGGTATCATCAATGATTCCATTACCGGCATGGTCGGTCTGGCCGGTACACATAAGGGAATGCTTGCCGTCCACTTTCCCAATGATCTTGCCCTGGCGATCACAACCTCTTTCCTTGGCATGGATGTTGAAGAGATCAATGAAGATGTTCAGGATGCCGTGGGTGAAATTGCCAATATGCTTGGTGGCAACGTGAAAACCCTGCTGACCGATAAGGGATATGATATACAGCTTTCCCTGCCTTCGACCATTTCCGGCGAGGAGTATACCTTTTTGGCTGACAGTGATCTGCAGCAGATCGTCATTCCTTTTACAGCCCCGGCCGGAACTTTTTATGTTGAACTGGAGCTTGAAGCATAGTGGGGTTCATTCTGATTTTATGAGCCGCCATCAAGTATCAGGAAAATACACAACCAGGACCAAAACACAACGTGCCTCCCATTGAACGCTATATAACAGAAGCCACCCTGGAAGTTTTTGCCACCATGATCTTTATTGATATCATACCGGGAGAGCCTCTCAAGGGACAAAATGATGGTATTGATTCCAACCTGACCAGTATGATCGGCCTGGCCGGGGACTTGCAGGGCGTTTTGGCCGTGCACTGCCCGGAAACAGCTGCCCTGGGGATAACCGGGGCCATGCTGGGCATGGACGTTGCCACAATTGATGATGATGTCAGGGATGCCATCGGCGAGATCGCCAATATGGTTGCAGGCGGCCTCAAAGTTTCGCTTGCTGAAAATGATATTGCCACCGAGCTGGCAATCCCGACTACCGTTCTCGGCAAGGCCGTCCGCACCTCCGGGCAGGCCGGTGTTTCCAGATTTATTGTCCCCTTTGCCACTCCGGTCGGGGACTTTGGTATTGAACTGAAATACGTTCTCCATTAGATTGCATCCCGGAAACGGCGGATTTGTTGCGCGCTGTCCGGTCTGTTCTGTTCTTCTTCTCCATGAGATGGATACTAAAGAAGTCCAGATAGTCCGCCGATACGGAATAAAGGCAATTTTTCAAGATACCCTAAAGGTACCGGCAGCTTTTTGTATTTTTCTTTTTCATCTGATTTTCCATGACAAAAAAACAGGAACGTCTTGATAAAATAATGGCCGCCTGCCGTGAGCGGATGCAGGAAGAGGTTTCCGCTCTGCTTGGCAAGGCCATAACATTTGCGGCGCCGGAGAGTAAAGTCCTTTCCAAGGAGGATTATTTTTCCGAGCCCGCCGGCAAGTCCGTGCTTGCCCATGTGCAGCTTGAAGGGGATGTTGAAGGCCGGGGCTGCATGATTGTTCCCATCCGTGACGCAATCCGCATCGGCGGTACCCTGATCATGCTGCCTGATTCCGAGCTGGAAAGTGTCATCAGTGAGGAAGATTACACCGAAGAATTAGAGGATTCGTATGGCGAAATTGCCAATATTATCTGCGGGTCCCTGACAACAACCTTTGAAGAGCAGTATCCAAAAAGTTTCCGCCTGGTGCGGACCGAGCAGGAGGTGATTCTACCTGTCAAGGTTGATATAGAATCTGATGAGCCTGTTCCCGATGGCGCGTATTACCTGATGTCGACGGCCATGACGCTTGACGGCTCTGAGATGGGCAAGTTACAGCTCCTGTTACCGGCCGCGAGCTTTGGTCTGGTTGAAGAAACGCCGGCGCCTGAAAAAGAGAAAGAGCAACCGGCCGTATCCGCAGATAAATCAACCGATTCTGAAACAGCATCGCCGTCAGGAGAACAACAGGCGGAGGTCATAGAACGTGGATCAGTTGAAGAGACACAACGGGCCGGGGCAATTGAGCGCCCGGAGAAGGAAGGGGATCAACCCGCTGCTGCTTCTCCTGAACCGGCGAAGAAAAAGGGTGTTGACGGAGCAAAACAGAAGGAACGCATTGATCAATTGCTGGCAAATTGCCTGGAAAAGGTTGGTGAAGAGGTCGGCGCCCTGCTTGGCGGTACGCTGAAGATAACGCCTGAGGAGAATACGGCCCTTGACAAGGAAGAGCTGCTGGAGCAGGCCGGTGGTAAACAGGTTCTGGCCAGGATGGATGTCCGGGGCGAAGGAGAGGGTGAATCATATCTCTTTGTCTCCTTAAAAGATGCTATTTTCCTCGGCGGCACGCTTATCATGCTGCCCGATGCCGAACTGGAAGAAGTCGTTCGCAACGAGGAATTTGGTGAGGACGCTGAAGACGCCTACGGAGAAATCGCCAATATCATTGCAGGCGTGTACACAGCGGTTTTTGAAGAGCAGCACCGCAAGGCGCTGGGATTTGTCAAAACCGGACTTGAAACCGTCATTCCCATCAAAATCGATCCTGATTCCGATGATGTTATTCCCCGCTGTGTCTACTATTTGAATGCCGGGACGATTCATTATAATGATCAGGAGCTCGGCCGATTGCAGATGGTATTTCCGGCAGCCCTTTTTGAGCTTGAATCCCTTGTTGCAAGCAATACTGAGGAAGAATCAGTTGCCGGTGACGGGATATCGACCGCTGCCGACCGGAATGGTACAACCGACAGTCGGGATGGGGGCAATGCCGAGGTCCTGCATCCGGCAACAGGGCAACCGACCGCGCAAACGCCATCGGGAAACATCGCTGCCGACACCGCCGGCAGCGCCGATATACTGGTTTTTACCGATGACGATGCCGAAGCAGCCTCCCTGGTCGCCTTGCTTTCCGGACAGGGATACACAGCGCGCATCCTCCATTATAAGG
>WGCP01000343.1 GCA_015493715.1 Desulfobulbaceae bacterium | reverse complement strand
TTCTTTAGAATCGGATCCTTGTCCCTGTAGATCAATGAAAAAAAAACAACAGGCCAAACCAGGCAGAACCATGGGTTTTCCCAAAGAATCCTTTCGAGTCTGTGAAAGCCGTCATTGTCCCCTGTTCAGATACGGGGATACTTTTACCGTTTCCGGCATTGCGCTTGGCATGGAAAGCGGCGGTGATCATTCCTTTATCAACACCACGGTTGTCCATTCCCCACCCAATCGGGAACAGTGTAAAATTCTCTACGGTGATCTCAACAAAATAATCATTGAATATGAACGGGCCGACCACATTCCGGACTGCCTTATCTCCTGCAGCGGCTGTACCGGCTCGCTCAGACTGGAGCATTTTCAGGGGTTGCGGGCCGATGCAGAGAATATGGATGACGAAGCAGGGCGAATCGGCAGCCTGCTCCATCGACTTGGAAATTTTCCTTTTTTTCGCAATATTGATCAAAAAAACTTAAACAGCGTCATCAAGCATTTTCAACTGGCCAGGGTGGAAAAGGATCAGATTATCATCCGCAAAGGGGATCCCGGCGCTAATTTCTACATTGTCGCCGCCGGCCGGGTCGAAATTCTCAATGATGCCGGAATCCCTATCTCCACATTGGAAAAAGGGGATGTTTTCGGAGAGATGAGCCTGATCTGCGATGAAAATGCCGGGGCCACCGTCCAGGCCCGAGAACAGGGGGAAGTCCTCTATATCGAACACAAACAGTTTAAAAACATCCTGCAGAAACATCCGGCCCTGCAGCAATATTTCACCCGTCTTCTGGCAAAACGACTGACGGATTCCAACAGAATACGTTCTGATGATTATACATCGGGGATGATCGGCCGACTTGAAGAAATTCCGGCCGAGGCCCTGTTTCAGACGCTCAACATGAATGCCAAAACCGGCATCCTGACCATTACCCAGCTGCAACAGGGAACGGCCCGTTTCTCCCTGCGTCATGGAGCCTTAATCAAGGCCAGTTACGGCGGGACCAAGGGAGAGGCCGCTTTTTATGCCGTTCTGCGCGAGAAAAACGGCCGCTTCAAATTCACCCCGGGTCTGCCGCCTGAGGATTTTGACGTCCCGGAAATCGGCTACTTCATGAAACTGCTCATGGAGGGAATGCAGCGTATTGATGAACATGTACCGGTCAACTGAATCCATCGTCATTATTTTTTAGAGTGTTCTATGCCGCCCTCTCCCGGATCACGCTTTGATCATGGGGTGTAAAATTGTCTGTTTTTTCTCATTTTCCCATTGTGTTCTTTTGGTGAAAGCAATACAATCAGTCGTCCTAAAAGGACGGATAAGCCGCCGTTACCAACGGTAAGAGGGACTTTTACTACAGACCACCCTATAAAGAGGACGCTATCATGTCATGGTTCAAACAAACCTGTTTATCCTCTGTCGGCAAGAAATATATCATGGCCGTTACCGGCTTCATGCTGGGAGGATTTCTCCTTGTGCACGCCGCCGGCAACTCCTCGATCTTCTTTGGCCGCCACGCCTTTGACAGCTATGCCGAGCACCTGCACTCCCTTGGCTTTCTTGTTACTATCGCAGAAATAGGTCTACTGTCCATCTTTCTGCTCCATATTATTACCGGCATCAGCCTCTACCTGCACAACCTGTCGGCCCGCAACAACCGGTATGCGGTACAGAAATCAGCCGGTGGCCGAACCTGGGGCTCCCGGACCATGCCCTATACCGGTCTTGCCATCCTCGCCTTTATCCTGCTTCATCTCATCAATGTCCGCTTTGTCAACCAACACCAACCGGTTGCCGACATTGTCAACGCCGTGCTGACCAAACCCGTCTATTCCCTGGTATACGGCACGGCCATGCTCGTTGTCGGGTTGCATATCAGTCATGGTTTCTGGTCCGTTTTCCAGAGTCTGGGGATCAACCATCCCAAATATAACTCTCTGCTCCGGGCCATCAGCTGGATCGGCTGCATTGTTATTGCCGGAATTTTTCTCTTCATTGTCCTGCTCCTGCTCTTTTCAAACGGCCAACTGGCCTGAAAAAATGAATATCCTTACTCTGGATCACCTGGTGCTGACCGTAAGGAATATTGAACAAACCTGCACCTTTTACCGGGATGTCCTTGGGATGACGATACGCACCACGGCTCAAAACAGACAGGCCATGCATTTCGGCGCCGGCAAAATCAATCTCCATCAACAGGGGGCGGAATTTCTTCCTCATGCCCTGGCCCCGACCCCCGGATCGGCCGACCTCTGTTTCCTTACAGAGACCCCGGTTGACCAGGTGATCAGCAAACTGCGCAAACACCGGGTTGAGCTGATCGAAGGTCCGGTACGACGCACCGGAGCCACAGGCAAATTACGTTCAATATATTTTCGGGATCCGGACGGCAATTTACTGGAAGTTGCCAACCTCTTGCCGTCCTCTTCAACCAATTAACTACCACGGAACCTGCCATGCAGCTTGATGCACAGATACCAGCCGGAGCGCTGGCCGAAAAATGGGATAACTGCAAATTCAGTAACAAACTGGTGAATCCCGCCAACAAGCGCAAGTATGAAATAATTGTCGTCGGCACCGGCCTGGCCGGCGGATCGGCCGCCGCCACTCTGGCCGAGCTTGGGTATAACGTCAAGTCATTCTGCATCCAGGACAGCCCGCGCCGAGCCCATTCCATTGCCGCCCAGGGCGGTATCAACGCGGCCAAAAATTACCAGAACGATGGTGATTCCATATTCCGGCTCTTTTATGATACCATCAAAGGCGGCGACTTTCGCTCCCGCGAGGCCAATGTCTACCGACTGGCTCAGGTTTCCAATAATATCATTGATCAATGCGTGGCCCAGGGCATTCCCTTTGCACGGGAATACGGCGGCACCCTGGCAAACCGATCCTTCGGCGGTGCCCAGGTCTCCCGCACCTTTTACGCCCGCGGCCAGACCGGGCAGCAACTCCTGCTCGGCGCCTATTCCGCCATGATGCGACAGGTGGCCGCAGGAAAAATCACCATCTATCCCCGCCGGGAAATGATGGATCTTATCACCATAGACGGCCGGACTCGCGGTATCATCTGCCGCAACCTGATCACCGGCAAGCTGGAACGCTACGCCGCGCATGCGGTTGTTCTGGCCACCGGCGGCTATGGGAATGTGTTTTATCTCTCCACTAATGCCATGGCCTCAAATGTCACGGCATCATGGCGTGCCTATAAGAAAGGGGCCGGGTTTGCCAATCCCTGTTATGTCCAGATCCACCCGACCTGTATTCCGGTCCATGGCGATTATCAGTCCAAGCTCACCCTGATGAGCGAAAGCCTGCGCAATGACGGCCGGGTCTGGGTGCCGAAGAAAAAACATGATACCAGGCCGCCCGCTGAAATTCCCGAAGAGGACCGCGATTATTACCTGGAACGCAAGTACCCGAGTTTCGGCAACCTGGTTCCCCGGGATGTTGCCTCCCGCAATGCCAAAGAGGTCTGCGACGAGGGCCGAGGCGTGGGAGAAACCGGATTGGCGGTCTATCTCGATTTTGCCGAGGTGATTAAACGTGACGGCCTTGAACCAATCATGAAGAAATACGGCAATCTCTTTCACATGTATGAAAAGATTACCGCAAGTGACCCCACCAGGGAACCGATGAAAATCTATCCGGCGGTTCATTACACCATGGGCGGCCTGTGGGTGGATTATAACCTGATGTCTACAATTCCAGGCATGTTTGTCCTTGGCGAGGCCAATTTCTCCGACCACGGCGCCAACCGATTAGGCGCTTCTGCTCTTATGCAGGGATTGGCCGATGGATATTTTATTCTTCCCTACACCATGGGCAATTATCTGGCCCAGGCCGGAACCTGTGACCTTTCCACCGGCCACAAGGCCTATGATATTGCGGAACAGGCCATTAACGACAAAACCACAGAACTGTTACGCCATGCGCATTCCGGCAAAAAAGGATTGCAAACCGTGGACCATTACCACCGGGAGCTTGGCGCCCTGCTCTGGGATTACTGCGGCATGGCACGCAATAAAAAAGGGCTGGAGTATGCCCTTGGCAAGATCCCTGAAATTCGGGCGGAGTTTAAGGAAAACACCCTGGTTCCAGGTACCGGCGAGCAGCTCAATCAATCCCTTGAACGGGCGGGCCGGGTGAGTGATTTTTTTGAATTTGCTGAAATCATGGTTCGGGATGCCCTGGCCCGTGAGGAATCCTGTGGCTGTCACCTGCGTGAGGAGAGCCAGACCGAGGAGCATGAGGCCAAACGCGACGACGAGCATTTCTCCCATGTGGCGGTCTGGGAATACAAGGGCAAGGACAAAGAAC
The DNA here is from genome assembly GCA_015493715.1 of Desulfobulbaceae bacterium. GTDB lineage: Bacteria > Desulfobacterota > Desulfobulbia > Desulfobulbales > Desulfobulbaceae > DRLX01. The sequence continues at coordinate 7,615 of WGCP01000343.1, read as the reverse complement.
CGGTTCGTCACAAGGAACAACTTGCCTTTGAAAATGTGACGCCGTCTCAGCGCAGTTATAAATAATCGAAACAATACGTGGATTAATTTAAAAATACGGTGGCACGAAATGGCTGCAAAAAAGATATCAATTTTGATAAAAATCTGGCGTCAAAATACGACGGATTCCACGGGAAACTTTGAAGAACATCGGCTGACGGACATTACTACCGATATGTCCTTTTTGGAAATGCTTGATGTGCTCAACGAGCGACTCACGCTTTCCGGCAAGGAGCCGGTGGCCTTTGATCACGACTGCCGGGAAGGTATCTGCGGCATGTGCGGCGCTGTCGTCAACGGAACGGCGCACGGTCCGGAGCGGGAAACCACACTCTGCCAGCTGCACATGCGTCATTTCAAGGACGGGGAAACCATTGTTATTGAACCGTTCCGGGCAAAGGCCTTTCCTCTGATCAAAGACCTCATCATTGACCGATCCGCCTTTGACCACATTATTACCGCCGGCGGCTATGTATCGGTCAATGCGGGCTCGGCCCAGGACGGCAATACGATTGCCGTGGCCCAGGACAGGGCGGAACTGGCCATGGACGCCGCCGCCTGCATCGGCTGCGGCGCCTGTGTCGCCGCCTGCCCAAATGCTGCGGCCATGCTCTTTGCCGGCGCCAAGGTTTCCCAGTTTGCCCTTCTACCCCAGGGCGGCCCGGAACGGGCCAGACGGGCCAGAACCATGATCGAGGCCATGGACAAGGCAGGGTTCGGCAACTGCGGCAACGAACGCGAATGCGAAAATGTCTGCCCCAAGGGAATCTCCATCCGCAATATCGCCCGCTTAAACCGGGAATACATGCGGGCCTCATTTGGCGCTGAATAAAAAAACCGGCAAACTCTTTCTTAGCCGACCAAACCACAAAATAGTGGCCACCGGAAAATCAAAAGATGCATTGAACCTTTCTTTCAATGCATCTTTTATGGCTGCCATTACCCCTGTCCCGGGGAACGCCTTTTATGATCTCCCCTGTTTGTCTCCCCGAATATCATCTTCAAACAAAGACCGGCCTCGCGCCATGGCGCAGAAATCGCCGCACATGGTGCAGGTTTTTTTGTCCTCGGGCCTGCGGCTCTGCCGGATTGCAGCAGCCTGGTCCGGAAACATGAACAGTTCAAGCTGGGCCTGCCAATCCATATCCCGACGGGCCAGAGCTACCTGTTTTTCCTGCTCCCTCCGGGACGGGTCAGCAGCAATATCACCAATCCTGGCCGCAAGCCTGGTGGCACGTACACCTTCGCGTACATCCTCCACACCCGGCAGGGCAAGGTGCTCGGTCGGAGTGATATAGCAAATCAGATCAGCGCCCTGCCAGGCGGAGTGGGCCGCGCCGACTGCAGCGGTGATATGATCGTATCCGGCGCCGCTGTCCATGGGCAGGGGGCCTAGTACATAGTAAGGCGCGTTGCCGCTCATTCGTTTTTCCAACAGAATATTGGCCCCAATTTCATCAAGCGGCACATGGCCCGGCCCTTCCACCATCATCTGGCAACCCATGTCGCGGCCAAGCTCGGCCAGCTCACAGTTGATGATCATCTCGGCCATCTGGGCCCGGTCGTGAGAATCGTGAATGGCCCCTGCTCGGATACCATTTCCAAGCGACAGGATCGCGTCATATTTTTTCATCAGAGAACAGACCCGGTCAAACTGCTCATAGAGTGGATTCTCCCTATCATTGTATTCCATCCAGGAGACCATGAAGGTTCCCCCCTTGGACACCAGACCGCCATAACGATAGCCCTGTTTGCGCAATCGTTCGATGGAAAACCGGTTTATGCCGCAATGGATGGCCATAAAGGATATCCCGTCCGCCAGCTGGCGTTCGATCAGCTCAAAGAGATATTCGGGATCAAGCTTATTGGGATTTTTATACTTCCTGATGGCCTCGGCAAAGGCCTGGTAGAGCGGTACATTTCCCACCGGCAGGTTGGTGGACGCCAGAACTTCCCGACGGATCCTGTCCAGGTCACCGCCCGTTGACAGTTCCATCAAGGTATCAGCACCCTCCTCTTCGGCGACCCGGGCCTTTTCCCGTTCCAGGTCAATGTCCCGAATATCGGAAGAAGTACCGATGGAGGCGTTGACCTTGGTCCGCAGGCCGGTTCCGATGCCCACGATCTTTTGCTCCGGCCTTGCCGAATGTACAGGAATCACGATTTCACCGGCGGCCACCATTTCCATCAACCACTGCTCATCCCTGTTCTCATCTTTTGCTACCTGCCGCATCTGGTTGGTGCAGATTCCCGCGCGTGCGTATTCCAGTTGTGTTTTTGTTTGTTGTTGCTGTTTCATTGTTGTTTGAACTCCCTGTCCGTCCCGGCCGGCAAAAAAAAATCCGTGCCGCAAACATGTTGCGACACGGATAAAGAGGACGGATATCCTGATATTTTCCATCCGGCAGGTCTTCTGACTTACGGATCACCTCATTGGCTGCGTCTTCCCATTTCGCCAAAGCAAAACAGTGACGTCATGCAGCTATGATCCCCGCATACAGCGCCGGCCCTTAAGCGTTACGGATTCCCACCGTATTCCCTATTCTCCAGAGACCACCATGGTCCCCGGCACCGGATGGATTATGTGTATCACACTATGCCGGAAACCATAAAAAAAAGCAAATATCATCTCAAAAAACTAACGAATTGCCAGGGAAGCTGATATACTTTGTGGATAGCTCAACTCATCTTAAAATGTAAGCGTTCACCAGCACCCCACGGAGTCTCGCTGCGCTCGCTTACCTTTCGTCCGATCAGGCTTGCTCACATAGGCGGGCTATAGATTCGCAGATAAGCGGAGACTTCGGGCCTGCTTGAACGAACCTGGAGCACTGGTAAACGCTTACAGACCTGAGCTCATTAGCAATTTGTTACCCCTGGTGAACGGTTACCTTAAAATTCAGGATAAGCATGACAAATAATTGCAGGCACCGGAACATACCTTTATTGCACCCTTTCAAAGCAAGTAATTTTCTTCCACCGACAAAATTCTATTTTCTCATTTTTTCCTGTCTTATGTTGTTTTCGACCATCGAGGGTTCATCACTCGCTGCCGCAGCACCGGTATCTCCCATCCAGGCCGCTCTGACGCGATTTCTTAAAAACCAACCGACCGCCACGTTGAATCTCATAACCACAGGTACAGATCCGGCCCTTATCGACCAGGCCCTGTTCAAATTGTACAGTGAGCATGGGATGAATCCGTTATGGCTGGCCGAAGACACAAACATGCCGACTGCAGGCGCCAAAGATCTGATAAAGGTTTTGCAGAACAGTTTTGAAGATGGACTCAACCCCGATGATTACAAGATCGCTGAAATACTGACTCTCCTGCCCCGGCGGGACATTGCCTCCCGCGTTCGGCTCGATGTCCTGCTGACCATGGTCCTGGGCCGTTATGTGGCCGATATGCGCGAGGGGTCGGCCGATCCCTGCCTGCTCGATCCCAAACTCTTTGCTGCTGCCCGGGATAAGGAAGTCGATCTTTTTACCGTTGTCCAAAATGGCCTCAACAGTCCTGATATAAAGATTTTTTTACGAAGTCAGGCCCCCATGCATGCAAACTATACAGGCTTAAAGAAGGCCCTGACAAAATACCGCTCAATGCTTGAGCAAGGGGAATGGGACGACATCCCGACCGGCAAGACCATCAGGACCGGCATGACCGACCCCCGTCTGCCGCTTATCTGCAACCACCTGCAACGAAGCGGAGATCTCGCATCAATACCCGATCAGTGCACAGTGTATACGCAGCAGATAGAGGCGGCAGTCACACTATTTCAACACCGCTTTCAACTTGAACCCGATGGAGTAATAGGTAAAAAGACAGTGGCAGCCCTGAATATCCCCATCTCCCGTCTGGTTCGAAAAATAATCATCAATATGGAACGATGGCGCTGGCTGCCGCACAGCTTGAACGGGAAACGCATATTTGTCAACATTGCAGGCTTCCAGCTTTTCGGTGCAACCGATGAGCAGGTACAGATCAGGATGCCTGTTATCGTCGGCAAAAAATACCACGAAACACCGGTCTTTACCGGCATGATGAAATACCTGGTCATCAATCCCTACTGGAATATTCCTGATTCAATTGCCGTCAAGGAAATTGTTCCCCACATGATCCATAATCCCAACTATCTGCGTGAGAAACATATTCGTATTTTCCGAGGATGGTCGGAAAATGCACCCCAAATTGCCCCGGCCACTATAAACTGGTTGACCATCGGCAAAGGCATTAAGCGGTACCGGCTGCGCCAGGATGCCGGGCCGACCAATGCGCTCGGCAGAATAAAATTTATCTTTCCTAATCCCTATCATGTTTACCTGCATGACACGCCTGCACGGCAACTTTTCAAACGATCAAACAGAAGTTTCAGTCACGGCTGCATCCGGGTCAGCAGGCCCCTTGATCTTGCCGTTTATGTACTGAAAAACATGAAAAAACATTTGGATAAAGAGCAATTGCAACAGCTTATTGATACCGGAAAACGAAAAGTCATTCTCCTCGACAGACGGATTCCGGTCCATGTCCTGTATCGAACGGTGCGGGTGACACCGAAAGGAACAACCTTTTTCTATCCGGATATTTATGGACGAGACGCGCTGTTGGCCAGGGCTCTGTTTGCCAGAAAGCCCCTTTCACAGTGCCGCTACCCGCAATAAAGAGTCCTGAGAAAAACAGACAAAAAAACCGACGGCCGTTGGACCGTCGGTTTTTTTGTCTCTGTTGCCTATTCTTTTTTCTCCCGACCGGGAGAAGTCTATTTCCTTATCAGCCGCAGGAATCAGCAGAGTTAGGATCATAGGTCCAGTCACCGTTTCGATACAGGTAATCGTTGACCAACTGCAACTCTTCCGGACTCAAGACATCCCAGGACCCATCCCTGGCACATTTTTTTCGTCGTTTAGCGAAGATGGAATTCCATGCGTCCGAGGTATAGGATTCGGCATGGAGAAACCTGGCGCCCTTGGTATTATTTTTATGATGACAACTCTTGCAAACTTCACGAAACTTAATGCCGCCGGTACCCCATGGTTCGCTTTCCCAGTCCAGTCTGCCGCCGTCAGCAAGAAACCGACACATCCCGCTATGTTTATCATAACGTTTTTGAGGTCTTGCAGTAGCTGGTTGGACCATACAGGCAAAAACAAAGGATACACCCAGGCACAGCACAAAAAAAGATCGCATTTGTTCCTCCGTAACCAAAATGACAAAACAAGAAAATACCCCTACCTCAAAGTGGTATGATTATTTTTACCACTGGAACACAACAAAGCAACAAAAAACTCCTGAGATGCAGTTCACATACTCGTGCAGGCAAAAAAGAAGAGTCGTAAAATTGCAGATTGTGCGGGAAAATCCTTCTGCATCGACACAATATCCAGTACAATTTAGAAGGATAGAATTCTTTTTGAATCTGAACGGGGGGCCTAAGCAATGCTGATCTGGTTTCAACACCTTTCCGCCATCCAACAAACCATGGTAGGAACAGGTTTTACCTGGCTGATTACCGCCCTTGGCGCCTGCCTGGTCTTTTTCTTTAAAACAATTAATCGCAAGGTTATGGACGGCATGCTCGGAGGAGCAGCCGGAGTCATGATTGCCGCAAGTTTCTGGTCGCTGCTGGCACCGGCGATAGCCATGGTTGAAGAAAGCGGTGGAATCGCCTGGCTGCCTCCATTGATCGGTTTTCTCGGCGGAGGGCTGTTTCTCTGGATTACCGACAAGATCCTCCCTCACCTGCATCCCGGATTTCCCATCAATGAGGCTGAGGGTATCCACACCAACTGGCACCGCTCTATCCTTTTGGTGCTGGCCATTACCCTGCACAACATACCGGAAGGATTGGCGATAGGCGTTGCCTTCGGTGCAGTGGCTGCCGGTTTTCCCGGCGCGACCCTCGGCGGTGCCGTTGCGCTCGCGATTGGTATCGGTATTCAGAATTTTCCGGAAGGGGCGGCGGTTTCCGTGCCGCTGCGACGGGAGGGGATGTCACGGCTGAAGAGTTTCTGGTACGGTCAGCTTTCCGGCTTTGTGGAACCGGTTGCCGGTCTTATCGGAGCGGCGGCGGTACTGCTGATGCGCCCGCTACTGCCCTATGCCCTTTCCTTTGCCGCCGGGGCAATGATCTATGTCGTTGCCGAAGAATTGATTCCGGAATCACAGGCGGAAAAGCACTCGGATGTTGCAACCATCGGCGTCATGGTCGGATTTGCCGTTATGATGACCCTGGATGTTGCCCTGGGATAGTTGTTTTTTCCTGTTAACCTCAAGTTCTGCATAAAAAACAAACCTTGCGATAGCATTACGATATAATTATAATGTAATTATGAATCTGATATCGTTTGAATGGGATGAAAAAAAGTCGCAAGGTAATCTAAAAAAACACAAAGTTTCCTTCGAAGAAGCTCAAACCGTGTTTTTTGATGCCAATGCAAGAATGATTTTTGACGATGATCATTCCGTCAATGAAGATCGTTTCATTTTACTTGGTCTTAGTGCTGCAATGAGAGTGTTGGTAGTTGTTCATTGTTGTCGAGGCAATAACGAGCAATTTATCAGAATCATTTCGGCCAGGAAAGCAACGAAAAAAGAACAAAAACAATACGAGAGCTTTCTGTCATGAAAAAAGAATATGATTTCTCAAAATCTGTCGGAAATCCTTATGCAAAGCATCTAAAAAAGCAGGTTACTTTACGTTTGGGAGTAGATGTCATTGATTACTTCAAAAATCTTGCGGATGAAACAGGAATTCCTTATCAAAATTTAATCAATCTGTATCTTCAAGATTGTGCACATGCCCACAAAAAACTCAGGTTAAAATGGGTCTCTGCAACAAAAAAAGTTGCCGAACAAGTCGCTTAACTCTGACCCCAAGTACGCCCGTTCCCTGAATGAATTTGGTGGATTGCCCAAGTCCATAATCACGTATAAAGCTATCAGATAAAATGCTTGGGGTGGGTTAGCTCAAACATTATCAGCGAATTACCTGATTAAACTCGCACGGACACACCCTTTGTCAAAATGGCCGGCATCCGGCCGTCACTTATTGGGAACCAGCATTACCGGCACCCGGCTATGCCTGGAAACACGCCTGGCAGTCGATCCCATCATTTTGCCGCCAAAAAGGGCATGGGTGCTTTTTCCGATAACAATACAATCCACCCCATGTTTGTCCGCCAGACGAAGAATCTCTTCGCTGGGTTCCCCTGAAGACACAAGAATTTCAGTAACAGGCGGAGTTCCCATCTCACAGGCTCCGACTTCCTCATTGCAGAACAGGCGCAATCTTTCCTTCATTTTTACGAGGACTTCACGCTTCCCCTCTTCATGAAAATGTTTCGCCGCATCTTCATTAAGATAAATATCCATGTAGAATTTCCCTGTCGGTCCCAAGGGTTCAACCACATGCAGCATAAGAAGAGCGGCTTCATATCGGCGAGCCAGGCTAAGCGCAAAACGAAAAACCGGACGAGTATGTTTGCCCAAATCCGTGACGTAAAGAATTTTTTTTATCTCAGGTAATAAGGACATGTTTAATCTCCCGGAATTGTGGGCAAAGGGAGCAACGGGCAGA
>WGCP01000342.1 GCA_015493715.1 Desulfobulbaceae bacterium | reverse complement strand
TTTATTGGTTTTGCCATTTGGCAAAGCATGGCCGGACGATTATTGTTTAACCTTGTTCCGCCACTTGAGAACCATGCGGCTTGTTGTTTCAGACCGGTTGCCGGGATAAGCGTCTTTCAGGATGACAACCGACCGGCTATGCTCTATTATAAAATAAAGATAGGGTTGCAAATAATATGTAATCAGGCAAGAGACGGCCTGCATAGTGACCCTTATGCAGGAGCGGTCTTTTCCGCCGGCGGGAGGATATTTTCATGGAGAAAAAACCGGACTGGAACGATATCCCTTCCTTGGGATTACAGCTGGAGAAGGATGAATTGAACAAAAAAAAAGATAACAGGGCTGAGGTTCGTCTGCCTTGTCGGGATCTGCTGGAGTTGTTCATGCTGGATACCGGTACCATAGCCGTGCAGGTAAAGCCCGCGCAGGGGAAGACCGTCCAAAAAGGCCTTCTTCTTGATATTAATCAGAAGGGCATGGGGTTGGAGATAGAGGCCCACGACCTCAAGAAAAATGATTCGATTTTGATAGGGACCGTGCTGGGACAACGCGGCTTTACAACCAGTGCCGTTGTTCGCTGGGCCCGTCCCAACAAGGTCGGCGTCGAGTATATCAATCCTAAGCCGGAAGATTATACTTTTTTATCGGAGTTATACGGGGCCAAGATTCTCAATAATCTTTAGGCCACCTTGAAAAATTGCTATTTTGCCCAATTTCTGTGTCACAGTAAAAAATAAAATGCTCACATATGCATAATATGCTGCGCTTTTATTTTTCGCTGTTCCTTGAACTTGAACAAAATATCTAATTTTTCAAGGTACCCTTTAGGCCATAATTTTTCAGTCGTATGCCGGATTGCGAACCAGAGGCACAAGAAGGAACCCGCAGAGAAAACCACCGATATGGGCCCAGAAGGCAACTCCGCCGCCCGTGGCCGAGAGGCTGGGAATCCCGGCAACAAGCTGAATGACAAACCAGTATCCAAGCATGGCGATGGCGGGCAGGGACACCGTTGTGATAAAAAAGCCGAGGAAGAGTAATGTCTGCACGCGGGCATGGGGATAAAGACGACCATAGGCGCCCATGATTCCCCCGATGGCTCCCGACGCCCCCACCATGGGTAGAGCGCTTGTCGTATTGGCCAGTATTTGCGCACCTGCAGCGACCAGCCCGCAGAGAAGGTAAAAGAGAATAAATCGTCCGGGTCCCAGGGCGTCCTCCACATTGTCACCGAACACCCAGAGAAACCACATGTTGCCGATCAGGTGAAACCAGCCGCCGTGCAGGAACATGTGGGTCAGTAGGGTATACACTCCGCGTTGATCCTGCACAATACAATACATATCCCGGCCGACCCGAACATGGGTTCCCGGCGGCAACAGACCAAGCAACTTTCCCGGAATTAACCCAAAGGCACACAATGAATGCGCAAGTGGTTGCGGGCTCCCGAAGCCCTGCACAAACAGCCAGGCTGCAATGCAACTAATAATGATGGCAACTGTTGCTATCGGAGGCCGAGTTGTAGCATTTTCATCATAAAGCGGAAACATATCTCAGTCCCAGTTCCTGACCTGCGGGTAGCTGCATTGGCGTCGGCAAAGTGTCAGTGTGGAATTTGTACTTTTTGTTCTTTGCCGCCGATGTAGCGCCAGTGGGAAGGCTCCCAAGGCTGGTGGTCGGGTCTGGATTCAGGATAGGTTTCCCGAAAGCCGAATTGGGCGGCGTGCTGTTTCAGCCAACCATAGGCAGGAGTTTTGGCAAAGCGCCAGTCGCTGGGAGAAAAATCCATGGCCAGCCCAAGCATGTGTTCGGAATAGCCGGGAGGAGCGACATAGCGGGCCACTTGGGCAAAGGTCTTGCCGGCTTTTGTCTGGCGCTGATAGACCTTTCTCTGGTAATGGGCGCTGCGATATGCCGAATCAATGATTAGATTGATGCCGTCCAGTTTCGCCTTCTCGGCCATAGCGACAAAAGCATCTCTGGCCGCAGGCAGGAGATAGACCGCACCGCTATTTTCGACATGTTTTCGGGGAACGGGGACCAGTGGTGGGACAGAAAGCCAACTTGGCCCCACCATCTTGTGCCCCTGCCAAGGTTCAGGAACCGGGTATTTGATGCCGTCAATGGTGACTAGTTCCGCAGTAATGGCTGACGGACCTTGGGAAAAAGCAGGTCCCGACAGACACTGGGCCGCTATCAGGAGGACAAAGACGAGGACAAGGGGATTACTGTTCCGGTTCATCAAGATAGCGTAGAAGTTTTTCCGTGTATAGTTCCGCGAGTAACGCGGCATTGCGGGCGCGGCTGTCCAGGAATTCGACCCCGACGAAACTGCCCATGGTCCAGCGGACAATGGCATCGCTTTCAAAGGCGAAATCGCCGAGCATGGTATCGATATGGATGATATCATCCTCCTTGAGAATGTGCTCGGTCAACAGAAAGCACATGCCGCTGCTGTGGATATCCCGTAGAGAGGCGGTCTGTTCATAAGTGCCCTCTGTCGGTGCCACCTTGACGTTAATTGAAGCGGCATCATCAAAAGAGATCTGATGCAATGTGTCTGCGGGAATGCGGGCCGAT
>WGCP01000341.1 GCA_015493715.1 Desulfobulbaceae bacterium | reverse complement strand
CAAGTGGAGCTTTCCCCAGCCATGGTGTTCAAGTTAACACTGCCCTGGGGCGGCATCCTGGTCTCCACGGCCTCAACGATATCGGTAAAGGCTTTGGTTGCCGGAGTTTCCTCTTCAGAGGAAAGATAGGGTGTTCCCGTGTCTCCGGCAATAACGACCCGGGGATCCATGGGCACCCGGCCAAGGAAGGGAAGATCAAAATCTCGGGCCGTTTTTTCGCCGCCGCCGGAGCTGAAAATATCTACGGTTTCATTGCAATGGGGACAGATAAAACCGGACATATTTTCTATGACTCCCACAATGGGCATCTCCACGGTTTTGCAGAAGTTGATTGATTTCCGAACATCGGCCAGAGCTACAGCCTGCGGCGTGGTGACGACCACCGCCTTTACTCCGGGAATGGTCTGGGCAACCGACAGGGGCTCATCACCGGTCCCGGGAGGGGCGTCGACGATAAGATAGTCCAGCTCGCCCCAGTCCATGTCGGCGACAAACTGCCTGATGGCCTGGATCTTCAGCGGTCCCCGCCAGATGATGGCATCATCACGATCTTTCATCATATATTCCAGGGAGACAACCTTGACATTTTCACTGTAAATCAGCGGTGGAACCAGGTCGCTGGGGTTTTTCGGCGGCTCGAGTTTGCCGTTTAGGTTAAGCATCCGGCAGACATCGGGACCGTGCAGGTCGACATCCATCAGGCCTACCTTGTGGCCGCGACGGGCAAGGCCGAGTGCCAGATTGACGGCAACCGTTGATTTGCCGACCCCACCTTTACCGCTCATGACCAGGATCTTATTTTTAATTTTTCCTAACGATTTGGTAATCGCAATATCCTGCTGCGCAAGATGTGCATCGGCTGAGTTGCAGCTGCTCTGGCCGTCGGATCCGCAGGATCCTCCACATGAACTACCCATGATAACCTCCAGTTAAAACGTATGAGATAAATAAAATATGCAATTTAGCGTATGATGGCGTCGTAAAAACTTCGATCTACTGCGTCGTGTGTACCAGGACGATTCACAACATACTCCATGTATAGTTGAGAGCCGCTATGGGAAGCTACTCCTCGGAGTCTCCCCTTCGGGGCGCTAACCTGCATAGCCGGCTTTTTACTTAGCCATCCTTAAGTATATTTCGACTTTTTACGAGTTCATCAAGTATAAAAGAACTTTTTTAAAAGACAATGCATTCGGTTGATTAAGTCTGTTACAAGGTGAAACGGCTCCATCAGTTCCGGCCAAAGGATTAAATCAGGCCGGAGTATTTGTTCTTTACTGCTTAATTCCATTGCCGATCTCATACATTAATTATGGCAAATTGAAAAGCAATGAAAAAAAATATAATTATTCCGCCATCGCTGTTTGTGAAAAATAGAACGTATTTTCAAAAAGTTATCGATGTTGATAGTTATCATCGACGATTGTCGTTTTTTCCGAGAGGCTTTGGATTACCTTTTTGTTGATAATTAATTGCCGGAAAAGTTATAGTGCTTATCTATACTTGATAATCGAGCATTTTAATCTATACCCAGTCGGGCCGCTTGTGTGCGTCGATGCAGCTTTAGCGAGGATGTTATGGATCGTTTCAGTGAAAAGCTTGTTCAGGAATTAGAGGCAATGCAGCAGCAGACCGGTCGTATGCTGCGCAATATGTCGTTGGCCGGAATGGTCCCCATGGAAAGCGGTTGCTGGCAGCCGCCTGCTGATATTTACGAGGCGGAGAGGGAAATATATATTTATTTTGATCTGGCCGGAGTTGTGCTTGATAATCTGGAGGTTATCGTCGGCGAACATCAGGTCCATATCAACGGTGTCAGGCAATTACCTGTTCACGGTGCCATTGCCTGTGTCCACCAGCTGGAGATTGAAATCGGCAGATTTGAAAGAGTGCTTTCCCTGCCGGCCGTTGTCGATGTCGATGGGGCCGTATCGTCATATAGCGACGGCTTTTTGATACTTACCCTGCCCAAAAGACGGAAGAAAGGCCGGGTCTGCATTCATGTGCATGGAGGAGAACAGCGATGACTGAAAAAACAAAAGAGGAAAAACCGGTTGATCCTACAAGCCTGCCTGTTCCGGATGTCCTGCCGATTCTACCTCTGCACGGTTTTGTTTTTTATCCCGGCATGGGCTTTCCCCTGCAGATCGGCAGTGAATCGTCCAAAAAACTTATCGACGAGGCACTGCTGGGCGACCGTATGGTCGGTTTAGTCCCCGGGCGTAAGGAAAAATCCGTCACCGAAGAGCTGGGCGCCGATGATCTCTATCAGGTCGGTGTTATCGGCTATATCCATAAACTGACCAAGGCCGACGAGGGCTATTATCAGGTACTGATCAGTGGGACTAAAAAGATTAAAATACTTGAATTTACCCAGGTCGATCCCTATCTCCGGGCCAAAGTGGAAGAGGTGCCCATGGAGAATAAGGAAAATAAAAAGATTGAGGCGCTGGTACTCAATATTCGCAATCAGTTTCAGAAACTGGTCAAGCTGACTCAGCTGCCCCAGGAGATGTTGGCCACGGTCAATGCCCTCGTCGATCCCTTTCATATCGCCTATCTTGTTACCTCCCAACTCAATCTCAAAATTGAGGATGAGCAGGAAATTATAGAGATTCGAGAGCTGGATGAACTTCTGCATCAGGTTGCCCGTCATTTAAATAACCGCCTGGAAACAGCGGAGATGAGTGATGAGCTGCAAAAATCCATGAAAAAGGACATGGATAAAAAGCAGCGCGAATTTTTTCTCCGGCAGCAGTTGCAGGCCATTCGTAAGGAACTGGGTGAAGGGGACGAGGACAAGATCGAAATTAAGGAATTACGTGATCTGGCGGCCGAGAAAAAGCTGCCTGAAGAGGCTCGAAAAGTCGTCAACAAGGAACTGGCCCGCCTGGAGAGGATTTCTCCGTCTTCTCCGGAATACACGGTTTCACGCAATTATATTGACTGGATACTTGATCTGCCCTGGCTGGAGTCAACTACGGATACCCTGGACCTGGACAAGGCCCAGGAGGATCTGGACAAAGATCATTACGGCTTGAAAAAGATCAAAAAGCGTATCATCGAATTTTTAGCGGTCCGTAAACTAAAAGAAGACATGCATGGCCCCATTCTCTGTTTTGTCGGTCCGCCCGGGGTCGGTAAAACCTCGCTTGGCCAGTCCATAGCCGGGACTATGAATCGCAAGTTCGTCCGTATCGCCCTGGGCGGCCTCCATGATGAAGCCGAGATCAGGGGGCACCGGCGGACCTATATCGGTGCCTTGCCCGGACGCATTATCCTGAGCCTGAAAAAGGCCGGTTCCAATAATCCTGTCTTTTTGCTTGATGAGGTGGACAAACTCGGCAATGATTTTCGTGGAGATCCTTCCTCGGCCCTGCTGGAAGTACTTGATCCGGAGCAGAATTCCACCTTTACCGACCATTATCTTGATATCGAGTTCGATTTGTCCCGGGTCATGTTTATCGCCACCGCCAATGTCCTGGATACCATCCCCGGTCCCCTGCGGGATCGTATGGAGATTGTGGAGCTTTCGGGCTATACCGAACAGGAAAAAGTCGCTATTGCCCGGAAACATCTGCTTGGTAAACAGCTCGAGGCCCATGCCTTAACCGAAGATGACCTGGAGATACCCGATGAAACCCTGCACCTGTTGATCAGGTCCTATACCCGCGAGGCAGGTGTTCGTAATCTGGAGCGGGAAATAGCTGCCCTCTGTCGCGGGGTTGCCGCTGAAATCGCCAGAGGACATATGGGGAAACGGGTGATTCTGACAGAGGATGTTCATGAGATGTTAGGACCGATCCGCTTTTTTCCGGAAATGAAGGCCCGGACCTGGGGTCCCGGTCTGGCGACCGGTCTTGCCTGGACCCCGGTGGGCGGCCAGATATTGTTTATTGAGTCTTCCATAATGAAAGGTAAAGGCGGCCTGACGCTTACCGGTAAGCTTGGTGATGTGATGAAAGAGTCGGCTACGGCCGCCCTGACCTATATCCGCTCCCATGCCGCCCGGCTTGGGATTGATGAAGATGTCTTTTCCACCATTGACATCCATGTCCATGTACCCGAAGGTGCTATCCCCAAGGATGGACCCTCCGCCGGTGTGGCCATGGTCTGTTCCCTGGTTTCGGTGATTACCGGCAGGGCCGTGCGCCGGGACGTGGCCATGACCGGTGAAATTACTCTGCGCGGCGACGTCTTGCCCGTTGGCGGAATTGCAGAAAAGGTGCTGGCAGCGTTACGCTCAGGCATTCGCGAACTGATTCTTCCGGTTCTGAATGAAAAAGATGTCTTGGAGATACCTGAAGATGTCAGGGAAGGAGTTGTGTTCAGATATCCTCATACCATTGAGGAGGCATTGGAATATGCACTGGAGAAAGAAGATAAAACCTGAATGGAGCGTTTCATTCATTTTATGTAAAAAATAATCAGCAAAAATCCCTGAAAAAAATAGGGGAATCTTTTCGGGTGAAGGTGAACAGATAATGCTTGGTTGGTTTAAAAAGAAATTTTCCAAAAAGAAAAAACAGGAAACGACTCTTACGCAGGAATCTGTTCCTGAACAGGAAAAAGTTGTTGCCCGCGAGGATGCGGAACCCTTCGATGGCCCGCCTGTTGACGACGCTACTGTAGAGATCCTGGGACAGGAGATTACCGAGCCGGTAGAAAAAGAGAAACATCCCGGCGAAGAATCTGGAGAAGATCAACAGGAACCGACTCATACGAAGGAATCCGTTTTTGAAGAGGAAAAAGTTGTTGCCCGCGAGGATGAGGAACCCTTTGATGGGCCGGCTGCTGATGACGCCACTGTTGAGATCCTGGAACAGGAGATTGCCGAGCCGGTAGAAAAAGAGAAACATCCCGGCGAAGAATCTGGAGAAGATCAACAGGAAACGACTCTTACGCAGGAATCTGTTCCTGAACAGGAAAAAGTTGTTGCCCACGAGGATGAGGAACCCTTCGATGGTCCGGCTGTTGACGACGCCACTGTTGAGATCCTGGAACAGGAGATTACCGAGCCGGTAGAAAAAGAGAAACATCCCGGCGAAGAATTTGGAGAAGATCAACAGGAAACGACTCTTACGAAGGAATCCGTTTCTGAAGAGGAAAAAGTTGTTGCCCGCGAGGACGAGGAACCCTTCGATGGACCGGCTGCTGGTGACGCCAGTGTAGAGATCCTGGAACAGAAGATTACCGAACCGGTAGGAAAAGAAAAACATCCCGGCGAAGAATCTTGTTGCGTTAGGGAGGAGCAGGAAAAGTCGGAACAGGCACCCATTGCCGGCAGCGATGAAACGGTTGTTTCCGAACCTGATGAAGAGGAAATATCTGTTGAAGACACCTCTTCGGAGCAACCTGCCGTAAGTACTGAGGAGAAGGCTGAAGAGGCCTTGCCCCAGGATGAGTCTCTGCCCCGGCAAGAATCTCTGCTGCAGGAAGATGAGGCCTCGGAAGAGGAGACCCTGGAAGAGACACTGTCTGTATTGATAGGAGAGGCGGAAAACGATGCTGCTTCACTTGCAGAACTGACGCATGAGGTTGATCTTGGCATCGTTGATCAGACCCTGGAAGAATTGTTGGCCTCGGACCAGCCGGATGATGACGACTTCAGGGGGGAAGATGTTCTCCCCGGAGAAGAGACTGCAACAGGAGAGCAGGAGGATGCCGAACCAGGTGAGGGCCGGTTGCCGGAAGTGGAGGCCCTGCCGGAAGGTACAGCGGAAACAGAAGAAGAACTGGAGAAGATTGTTGACCAGCCGCTGGAGGAGCTGCTGGCCGATGAGCAGCCTGATGAAGTATCTGTTTCGGAAGACTATTTAGCTGATGTCTCGGACCAGGAGAGTGGTCAACCGGAGGAAGAAAAAGAACCGTCACCGGACGAAAAATCCGTTGTTTCATCGGCTACCACCGACAAACCTACTAGAAAGTCCCTGTTTCAACGTCTGCAGGAGCGGTTGGGAAAAACCAGGCAGGGGTTGCTTTATCGTCTGGATTCCATTTTTCTCGGCAAAAAGGAAATTGACGAGGTTCTTCTTGATGAGTTGGAGGAAATTCTTATCACCTCGGATCTCGGGGTGGCGACTACCATGGATTTGCTGGATGCCGCCCGTCGTCAGGTCAAACGAAAAGAACTCAGTGATCCCCAGGCATTAAAGAAAATTCTTCGTGACAAAATCCTCGGTTACCTGCTTCTTTCCGACCAGCCGGCCGAACTGGTCATGCCTGAATCCGGTCCCTTTGTCATCATGGTCGTCGGCGTCAACGGAGTCGGCAAGACCACGACCATCGGTAAGATAGCCAATAAATTTAAGGAATCCGGCCAGTCGGTCCTGTTGATCGCCGCCGACACTTTTCGCGCCGCCGCCATTGACCAGCTTAAAATCTGGGCAGAGCGGGTAGGGACGGAAATAATTGCCCATAAGCCGGGCGCTGATCCTTCATCGGTGGTTTTTGACGGATTGGATTATGGCGTGAGTAACGATTTTGACGCCATCATTATTGATACCGCGGGTCGTCTGCATACCAGTGTCAACCTCATGGAAGAGCTGAAAAAAATTCGGCGGGTTATTGCCAAGAAGATGCCGGGCGCACCACACGAGGTGTTGCTGGTCCTGGATGCCACCACCGGCCAGAACGGCATCTCCCAGGCCAAACTTTTCGGTGAGGCGGTGGGGGTCTCCGGTCTTGCTTTGACCAAACTTGACGGCACGGCCAAGGGTGGTATTGTTGCCAATGTCTGCCGTGAGCTGAAAATTCCCGTCCGTTTTATCGGCATCGGTGAACAAATGGATGATCTACGGGATTTTGACGCCCATGAGTTTGTTGACGCCCTGTTTGCCGAAGAAACCGGCACCGGGGAGAGCTCTGTGGCTGCCTGATCCTTTTCTTTTCTCTTCTCTTTTTCTCATTCAATGGAATATCGACAACATAATCAACCAGGATGCGGCGGTTGCCTGCTCATTGCCGCTCTTTTGCTGCTGGTGACCGGCGGCGCTCCGGCCCTGATGAATTTTTTGGGCTTTCTTTTCTTCTCCGGCCTGTTCGGCTTTTTTCTGCTCATTGCCGCTTTTTACGGGTTCTCCTACTATATTAGGCACCGGGTTTCCACCTATGAGTCTACCCAGACCGAAACCCACAAGCAGTTTGTTTATCTGCTTGTGCATATCCTGGTGAAAATCGCCCAGATGGATGGCCATTTCACCAAGGCGGAACTGGCAACCATGACCAACTTTTTCCAGTACAATCTGCATTATGATACCGATCAGATGTACTGGGTGAAGCAGTTGATCAAGGATGCCCGCGATGCCGATGAGGATATGAATGCGCTGCTGACCGAGTTCAAACAGAAGTTTGCCTATGAAGGCCGATTGATTCTGCTCGAGCTTGTTTATCAGATTATTTACCTGAAAAAGCCGGTTGTTGAAGATGAGTTGCGTCAGGCACGAAATATTGCGGCATTTTTACAGATCAGTTCTTATGACCTCCGTAATATTGAGGCAAAGTACATGTACGGACGGCAGCAAAGCGAAACGACGGCCGCCCAATTCGAAGAGCAATATTATGCCGTTCTCGGCCTTGAACAGGGTGCTGATTTTATCATGATAAAAAAGGCCTATCGCAAGTTGTCCATGCAGTATCATCCGGATAAAGTGGCACATCTGGGCGATGAGTTCAAAGGTGTTGCCGAGGAAAAAATGAAAGAAATCAATGCCGCCTACGACTATTTTAAAAAGAAGTTTAATGGAGTTTGAGCAGATCCCGGCTATCGTGGCCCTGCAAAACAAGGGCGGGAATAAAGAAGAACGCAGAAAATACATGACATGAGGAAGCTATGACCGTTGCAAAAAAGATGCAGGCATTTGCCGAAAAATCATCCTGGATACGCAAGATGTTTGAAGAAGGGGCCAAGTTAAAAGCGGAATTCGGCGCGGAGAATGTCTTTGATTTCAGCCTCGGCAATCCGGACGTGCCGCCGCCTGCCAAATTTGCCGAGGTTCTTCAGGAGCTGGCTGCAGATGAAAAGCCCGGCATTCATGGCTATATGCCAAACGGCGGCTTTCCCTTCGTCCGTGAATCGCTGGCACAGCGCCTGTCTACAGAACAGAATGTCCCGCTTTCCCAGGGCGATATCCTTATGACCTGTGGTGCGGCCGGCGGTTTGAACGTGGTGATGAAATCCCTGCTTGATCCTGGTGATGAGGTTATCATTCTGGCCCCGTTTTTTGTCGAGTATAACTTCTATGTCGATAATCATGGTGGCGTCGCCAGGGTTGTTGCCACCGATGAGGAGTTTAATCTTGATTTGGATGCCATCGAAGCCGCATTGACTCCAAAGACCAAGGCAATCCTGATCAACAGCCCCAATAATCCGACCGGTCAGGTCTATCCCGCCGAATCCTTGCAGGCGCTTGGGCAATTACTGGAAAAGGCGGGGAAAAAATGTTGCCGGAATATTTATCTCATCTCGGATGAGCCCTATCGAAAGATTGTCTATGACGATATAGAGGTGCCTTCGGTGATGGCGGCCTCAACCAATGCCATTGTTGTTTCATCTTATTCCAAGGATCTATCCCTGCCCGGCGAGCGGATCGGCTATATCGCCGTCCATCCTGATATGAAGGAAAAGGTACCCCTGCTTGATGCCATGACGCTTGCCAATCGGATTCTCGGCTTTGTCAATGCCCCGGCCCTGATGCAGCGGGTTGTTGCCCGGTTGCAGGACGAGCACGTGGATTGTTCAATCTATGCCCGCCGGCGGGAGGTGTTTTGTGATATCCTTGACGGGGCCGGCCTTGAATATGTGCGGCCCAGGGGCGCGTTTTATCTCTTTCCAAAAACGCCGATAGCCGATGATGTGGAATTCTGCACCATCCTGGCCGGGGAAAAGATTCTGGCCGTACCCGGACGCGGTTTTGGCGCACCCGGTTATATTCGCCTGGCGTTCTGTATCGATGAGGAGGTTATTGCCCGTTCAGGCGATGCCTTT
>WGCP01000340.1 GCA_015493715.1 Desulfobulbaceae bacterium | reverse complement strand
GCCGTTGCCCTCCGGACAGGCCGGCAAATGATCTGTGTGCAAATTGAGTAAGATCTACAGCCGCCAGCGCTTCCATGGCGGCCTGTTTTTTTTCTTCCTTCCCGCATTCCAGGCGACGTCCTATCTGGCCCATGCTGACAATATCAAATACGGTGGCCGGAAAGCTGGCATCGAACTGCAGGTGCTGGGGGACGTATCCGATGCGGTGGGCAACCTCTTTCGGCGACCGGCCGAAAACATGAACCGTCCCTTTGTTCGGGAAGATCAGTCCTAAAATCAGGCGGAGCAGGGTAGTCTTGCCGCCGCCGTTCGGGCCGATAATACCTATAAATTCACCATGGTCAACCCTCAGGTTGACATCTTCCAGGACCGGTTCTTCGCCATAGGAAAAAGAAACACCGTCAAAGATGATATCCGGCGATGCCGTCGTTGCTGAATCGGTCTCCACAGGATTTTTTTCTATAGGGAATTATGATGGCGTCGTAAAAACTTCGATCCACTGCGTCGTGTGTCCCGAGGCGATTCACAACATACTGCCTGTATAGTTGAGACCCGTCTTGGAACACTACTCCTCGGAGTCTCCGCTACGCTGCAATTGCCTGTATATCTATGTTCTTCTTTAGCCATCTTTGAAATTATTTGGACTTTATACGAGTCCATCAATTTTGAAAAATTGTTGTTTTGTGACCCTCATGTTTCGGCAGGCTCGTCGTGAACAAGAGAAAAAGTAATTCGTTTTGCCTGCATGTCAACATGATCAAGGCGGATTATGATGGTTTGGCCCAGCTGGTAGACCTTGTTGGTCCGTTCCCCGATGAGGCGGTGAGCACGGCTGTCAAAGAGGAAATAATCCTCCTTCATACTCCGGATAGGCACGGCGCCGCTGATAAATAAGCTGGTGAGCTCCACGAAAAGGCCAAAGGAGGTAACGCCGGATATAACGGCCTCGAATTCTTCGCCGATCCTTTCTAAAAGAAAAAGGCAGGAGAGTCGGGCCTGGACATCTCGTTCGGCATCGACCGCCACCCTTTCCCGCGCCGACAGATGAAGAGCGGCTTGGGTAAGGTCTTCCCCTTTGTTCAATATGGGACGCAAGTTCCCGGCTTTTGTCTGCCGTATCATGAAGTTATGTAGAACACGGTGTGCAATCAGGTCGGGATATCTACGGATCGGCGAGGTGAAGTGCAGGTAATACTTAGCGGCCAGTCCGAAGTGGCCCAGATTTTCAGGGGAGTAGCGCGCTCTC
The DNA here is from genome assembly GCA_015493715.1 of Desulfobulbaceae bacterium. GTDB lineage: Bacteria > Desulfobacterota > Desulfobulbia > Desulfobulbales > Desulfobulbaceae > DRLX01. Next base: position 776 of record WGCP01000340.1, on the reverse strand, counting down.
TGCATGGTGCGTAGCAACAAGTTGTTGATAACATATTCGGCGGGTTTGCCACGTGCCTCATCCAATACGCCGGCAAACCAGGCCGGGCTTATATTGGTTTTGGGAAGTTGCAACCCCATAGCCGCCGCCGCTTCGGTGAATGTTGACACCTTGGTCGGATCGGGTTTTTCATGTATCCGGTACAGGACTTCCATGTGGGCATGGGCAAGCGTTTCGGCCACGGCTTCATTGGCCGCCAGCATGAAATCCTCAATCAAAAGATGGGCCTCATTTCGCTGGGCATGGCCGATGGAGGCAACCTTGTCACCATCCAGGGAAATAATGGCCTCGGGTATAGTGAATCCAAGGCTGCCCCGTTTTTCCCGGCGTTTCCGCAAGCGTTGTGAAAGCTTTTTCGCCGTGGTCAGCATAGGGAGCAGTTCTGCATGTGTACGGCGTTCATCCTTTTTATTGAGGAAAAGTATTTGGTGAACGGTGTCATAGGTGAATCGGGTATGACTGTTGATCATTGAACGGCAATACTCGGCGTGTAGCCGTTTTCCGGATGCATCATAGTCAAGAATAGCGGAGAAAGCCGGTCGATCCTGGTGCGGTACAAGACTACAGAGATTGTTGGACAATCGTTCGGGCAGCATGGGGAGAACGAGATCGGGCAGATAGACGCTGGTTCCCCGCCTGTAGGCCTCCTGGTCAATGGGAGAACCGGGTTGAACATAATGGCTTACATCGGCAATGGAGACATAGAGTCTGAATCCTGTTTTCGTTTTTTCCACGGC
>WGCP01000339.1 GCA_015493715.1 Desulfobulbaceae bacterium | reverse complement strand
CTGAAAAAAGCGGCGTAACACTCCATGCCACCGGCCCCGGCAAGTGGTGTAGTGCGTCCAAAATCCAAGATTTCGCCACATTGATGCACTTAAATATCAAATAAGATTAATTACCATAATAGTTACCAGCAATGATTCTTAAAACTTCTAAGTCGGCTACTAAAAAAGACTTTTCGTTCCGGCACTAAATAAAATATCCGGCTGAAATATATTATCGTCATCGAGCCGGACATCAAGTGGGGCGACAAAAACTTGGCCTATATTTTTTTGTTCTACAAATTGAAGCAAAAAAGAATAGATATGACCAACAATGTATTGATGACAGGGAACAGGTGACGGCGTCATAATAAGATTCCCGCCAATAAGTTGATAGGGCGCCCCTTCGGGCAGATTCATGTATTGCTCATAGGACGTCAAGAGTTCCTGCTGCGCTTTTTTTTGCCGCTTCATGGAATATGGCGGCGAGGTGGCCAGTCTATTGTCGACTTGTGTCTGCATCACTTTCCCTGGGATGAAAACATCTTAGCTAAAGAAATCAATACAAATCTATCATTTTTATCAGCGTATAACAAGTCCGGCATAGCCGACCACCTGATTGGTATCTCCACTGACTTCGCCCGAATCCGTATAGTGCACCAATTCAGCACGGGTCGCTCCCAATTCCTGGGCGGTAAGCAGGCTGATAGTAGTGGGCATGATTCCACACATGGAGATGCGGTTACCCACAACAGTCTCATAAAGACCATGGGGATCAAGAGCCTGGATGCGCTCGAGGGCGAGGTGATCCTTGGCACTTGCGCTCTGTCGGGATTCATAATGGGTCATATCGGTGGAGGCAACCATCAGAACAGGCTCGCCGAATTCCCTGATGGCAAGCGCTAGGTCATGGGCCGCCCGCCGACAGTCATCATAGGAAATATGCGACACCACAATGGGGACTATGTGTAAATTTTTCTGGAGAAATTGCAGAAACGGGACCTGCACTTCCAGGGAATGTTCATGAAGGTGGGCAATATCGTCATCAACGATGACCTCGGAATTACGCAGGATGGAAACCGCGAGACTCCGCTCTATGGGAACCGGGCCAAGGGGCATTGACCAGTCGGATATACCCAGGGCAAGCGGCTGACCATTACCGGTATGATTGGGACCCAGAATAAGTGCCGTCTCCGGGACTTTCACCCGGGCAAAGGTCTCCCCCGCCACTGCTCCCGAATAGACATAACCCGCGTGGGGAACAATGACAGCCAGTGCCTTTTCTTTTTTTTCCGGCGGGATTGCAGGGATATATCGGGCAAGGGCTTGCCGAAGAACGGCAGGATCACCGGGATAAAACTGATCGCTCACAACCGGTTGACGAGTCATAATGGTTACCTCCATGAAAAAGACCCTGACAAAATAAAAGCATCATGCCCCAGCGCTGTTCGAGTGTCCATGGGAAGACGTTTGGTTACGGGCTGAATCCTGGATCGGAGTCTCGCTGATAAGTGGGACGCTGTAAAGACTTCAGTCTCATGTACCTCCCGACCAAAAGACTTCGGGAATAACAGGGGCAATCGTCATACCAGAATGGAGTCATCGACCATCCGGAAGCATGGTCAGGCCATAAAATGCACCATGGATCCCCGCCTAAAAGACCACGGGGATGACGAGATGGGGCAGGCTGTGGGAATGAACGCCATGCCCGATTTTTCTCTCGTTATACCGCTCAGCGGTGTAATGCAACGGCTGGCGCTCTGCGCCTTTTTCCCCGGCATATTTTTTTCATCAACCCGCAATCCATTGGCGAGATTGACGAGATGACCAAACCGCTGGAATATATACAGTGTCCTCCCCTTATGATTCTTCATTGCCGCCATTGCTCAACGCCAAGGGATAACATTGCTACCACAGGGAATTCAAATTGACCCCATCAAGGTTATCCTGATTTCAGGTCGATATATTTTCATGAAAAAGCGATGGTATCCCTCATATCATCCAAGCAGCGCTTCGGTATCATTACGTTATGATTTTACGTCCCAACTGGTTCCTTCCGGGCCGTCATGCAGTTCAATGTTGTGTGCAAGCAGTTGATCACGGACAACATCGCTTGCGGCCCAGTCTTTTTTCTTCCTGGCCTCATCACGCTGCCTGATTAAACGATTGATCTCCTCCTCGCTGATGTCAATGGAGGCCAGCAATTTTTTCTTTTTTCCCTCCACATACTGTTGGGGATCCCTGCCGGCAACACCAAGGATATCCGACACCTCCTGTACTGTATTGCCGGCGGATTGCAACAGCTCAACATCCTGAGCGGCCGGTACGTCCGGCAGAAGACGACCGATCTTATTCATCACTTTGATGGCGTCGAAAAGAAAGCCCAAAGCCTGCGCCGTATTGAAATCATTATCCATGGCCTGATCAAAACGATCTTTCAGGTTCAAAAGCTTCTTGCGATCCTTTTTTAAAACAATAGATGCTTCTCCTTCACGTCCATCCGGTAGAGATGCAACCATGGCCAAACATTCGTAGATGCGGTCCAACCCCGTCCGGGCATCACGCAGGGCATTCTCGGTAAAATCAAGCGGATTCCGGTACTGGGTGGAAAAGATGAACAGGCGCAGCACCTCAGCGGGATATTGACGAAGCACGTCACGAATTGTGAGAAAGTTGCCCAGCGACTTGGACATTTTTTCGTCCTTGATGGTCACAAAGCCGTGGTGCATCCAGATATTGGCAAATGACTTGCCCGATGCCCCGCAACTCTGGGCAATCTCGTTTTCATGGTGCGGAAAAATGAGATCCTTGCCGCCGCCGTGAATATCAAAGGCATCGCCAAGATATTTCCGACTCATGGCCGAGCATTCGATATGCCAACCGGGTCGCCCTTCTCCCCAAGGGCTTGCCCACTTCGGTTCACCCGGTTTTGCCTTTTTCCACAGGGCAAAATCCATGGGATGCTCTTTCTGCGCATTGACCTCGATCCTGGCGCCGGCCTGCATATCTTCAAGATTACGCCCTGACAGCTTTCCATAGTCGGCAAATTTACCAACTCTGTAGTAGACATCACCGCCGGCAGGATAGGCCAATCCCTTGTCGATCAGATCACGGGTCAAGGAAATCATCTCCTGAATATGTTCCGTGGCCCTGGGCTCGATATCAGGTCGAAGCACACCAAGTTCATCCATATCGGTGTAAAATTCATGAATAAAACGCTGCGCCAAAACAACAGGTTCCACGCCCTGCTCTGCCGCTCTTGCTATAATCTTGTCATCGACATCGGTAAAATTACGAACAAAAGTCACCGCATATCCCTGGTAACGCAGATAACGCACCACCATATCAAAGACAAGCGCAGACCGAGCATGGCCGATATGGCAGTAATCATAGGAGGTAATGCCGCAGACATAGAGCTTGACGTGGTTTTCTTCCAGCGGCTGCAGCAGCTCTTTTTTCCGTGACAGGGTATTGTATATTTTAATCGGCATGGATCTGTATTCAGCTTTTTACGTAATTCCATGCAGGGTATGAAACCGCCTGAAATCACAATGGAACCGCAACTGCTCACAGGTGCTTCAGTTTCGTTCAAGCAGGTCGGTAAATCTATAGCCCGCCATGTGAGGAGAACCGAGCGAACGAAGATGGAGCGGTTGTGAGTGGTTACCTTTTTTCTATAAATTGGACGTGATTAAGCGTTGCAAAATGAATGTCCTGGGTCCAGAGAACTGCGCGGTATCGCAGGAAAGTTGCATAAATAACGGCATCTGCCATTGGCAGCCGGTATTCTCCGCTCAACTTGGCGGCATACAGGGCAATCTCACCGGTGAGCAGCGCCTCTTATCCCTGGCGCAACAACGCCACCGCCTGCAGGGAGGTATCCTCACCTCTCTGTCGCTGAACAACCTTAAATACCTCATACATACAAATCGTCGGCACCAGCAATGTTCCACATCTTGAAGAGCCTGTGCATAAAAATCCGCATTATCTCCATCGGCAAGGTATTCCAAACCAGCCACAGTAATCAACGATATTCATACTCTGTCACCTTCGCGCTCCACAGTCGTATCAATCCCGTGGAGAAAACCCCGCATCTCTTTGAGAGAACGTTCCGGAACAAGCTCAATCCTGTCTCCATATTCCAGAACCTGAATTTTCCGGTCGGGACGTAAGCGCAATGATTCCCGGATAATCTTCGGGATAACCACCTAATATTTATGTTTACAATTACAGTTGACATGAACGACCTCCATCGATTCACATCTCGTAAACGGTAACATATACGATAGGGAGCAACAAGAAAAGAAAAACCTGGACGGTATTACATACCAGAAAATCGCTCAATTCAGGACGTACCATTGCGGCGAAATCCCGGTACCCATCGTAAAAGAATCAGGCCGGGTATCGCTATCAGGGAGCAGAAAAGAAAAAACCAGGGCCAGCCCATATTCTGGGCCATAAAACCGGTGGGTGCAGATGCCAGCACCCGGGGAATACCCATAAGGCTGGAGAGCAGCGCATACTGGGTGGCGGTGAACTTTTTATTAGTGATCGAGGCCATATAGGCCACATAGGCGGCCGTGCCCATACCGCCGGTGAAGTTTTCCAGGCCGATGGCAATGGCAAGTCCGGGCAGACTGTAGCCGACAACGGCAAGAATTGAAAAACTCAGCGTCGAAACGGCCTGAAAAATACCAAAGGTCAACAGGGAACGGAATATCCCCAGGCGCAGCATCAGGATACCGCCCAAAAGACCGCCGCCGATGGTCGCCCAGAAACCGAACAGTTTGGCAATGGCGCCGATCTGGGTCTTGGTAAAACCAAGATCAAGATAAAACGGCATGGTCATGGTGGTGGCCATCTGATCACCAACCTTGTAGAACAGGATAAAGAGCAGGATGAGCAGAGCGCCGTCACGGCTGAAATATTCGACAAAGGGTTGAATGACCGCCTCGCGAAAGGTCTTGGGCGTGCCTTCAGCCACCTCGGGTTCCCGGCAAAGCAGGGTTGTGGCAATACCGACAAGCAGGCTTGCCGCCATCATTAGATAAACCTGGCCAAAACTGAAATGATCAGCCAGAATCAGGCCGCCGCTACCTGCCAGCAGCATACCCACTCGGTACCCGTTGACATAAAGGGAGGAGCCAAGACCCAATTCATTATCAGAGAGATCTTCGCGACGATAGGCGTCAACCACGATGTCCTGCGAGGCGGAAAAAAAGGTAACCAGGAACGCGGCGCCAGCAACCAGCCAGGGATTTTCAACCGGATTGGTAAGGCCAAGCCCGGCAATGGCCAGCATGAGCAGGATTTGAAACAGCAGCAACCAGCCGCGCCTGCGGCCGAAAAGCGGCAGGGAAAAACGGTCCAGAATCGGCGACCAGAGAAACTTGAGGGTATAGGGCAGTCCAACCAGGGAAAAGAGGCCGATTGTCCCCAAGTCGACGCCTGCTTCTTTCATCCAGGCCTGGAGAACGGACAGGGTAAGCAGAAGCGGCACCCCGCAGGAAAATCCCATGAGAAAGGAAACCAGCATGCGGGGCGAGAAGATAAGTTTGAGCATGAAGTCAGGATTCAGGATTCAGGAAAAAGTACTCGCCGGAGACAGCAGGTCAAAAGGAAAAATCAGTTTTCCAGAACTGCGTAACCACCAGCTGCTTGAATTAATTTTTTATCAGAGGTGATGAGGGTCAACTCGTAGACAAGGGCGGAGGCGGCAATAAACCTATCTGCAGAGTCCTGATGCGGCAATTCAAATATTCTACTTTGCATGGCAATCTCATGGTTAATGACGGCCTGACGAAAGGGAATCGTTTTAAGAACAGCCGCCATCCAGTTGACCGGTTCTTCGTCAAGGACGATACGTCCTTTTTCCGCATCCCTCTCTCCCGCAGTCTGTTGGGCTGGAAGCGGAGCGGAGACTCCGATCCTGTCTGTGTGGTTTCCAAGGCCCTGCATCTTCCTGGATCCCCGTCCCCGACTAAAGATCTCGAGGATGACGAACTACCTCGGGGATGACCTGCTCCCTCTGGGATGGCAGCAGTATATACAGGGAAAAGCAAAGAAGTGGAGCGCCGGTCATTGCATTACAAAGCAGAGCGGTATAATGAGAAAATAGGGGTATCAAGAAGGTATTTATTCAGTGAGCGCGTCCCATTCCTTTTCCCCCTCAGCCGAAGAGATGACATCGCCGACAATACGTCCGGTTGAGCGAAAAGAACCAAGCCAGGATTTTTTTACCTCAGGAGGCGGAGGCGGCTCAATCATGGTAATAGTTTCACCTCGTCTGGTTATCAAAACCGGTTGTCCGGTACGTTTCACCTTGTCCAGAACAGCGAGACAGGTTGCCTTGAACCGTGAAATAGTGATGACTTCGTTATATTCCATAGCTCTTTCCCTTAAAAATTTCTTCCCCTAAAAAAATTATCGATTACTACAATTCCTCAACAGCTGGGTATTCCTTAAGGTGAAATGTCAAAATGACCATAGTCCTTGATCATGATCAAAACTACCATGATTGCAGAAATACGACAAGAGAAGAATTCCTTCATACAGCGCTCAACCAATCAATTTATCACGTAATTTTCCAGATCCGTCATCCTATGCGATCTGTCCAATCCATCTTTCCCGCGTTTTGTTTGGCGGGAGGAAACGGAGCGTAGCGGAGACTCCGATCCAGAGGGGGGCATTCCAATGCATGGCATTTTCCTAGATCCCCGAATACTACCTCGGGGATGACGACCCGTCCCCGACTAAAGATCTCGAAGATGACGAACTACCTCGGGGATGGCAACAAATAGATACAGGGCAAGGCAAAGGCGCGGAGCGCCGGTCATTGCGTTACACCGCTGAGCGGTGTAACGAGAGAAGTGCCAAGGTCGAATATGATGAACTCGTAAAAATTCAAAATTTTCTCAAAGATGGCTAAGTAAAAACACAGATATACAAGGAGTGGTGTTCCGGGACGGGTCGCGACTATACAGGTAGTATGTTGTGAATCGCCCAGGGACACACGACGCAGTAGATCGAAGTTTTTACGACGCCATCAAATATATTACAACCATAGTGTCTGCACATCATACTGCATCACCAGCGCATCTTTACTGACCAGAGTCATTGCGTGATGTTGTGCTTGAGCCACGAGGAGGCGATCAAAGGGGTCTTTATGGATATCGGGCAGAGAAACAGAACGAATCATTTCTACAGCTGAAGGGATGATGGTATGCAGTGACGAGCATGCCTGCAAATCCACATGCCACTGCTCAATATCCGAGATACTGATTCTTCCCTTTTTATCCAGCAGTGCAATTTCCCAAAAATTTATGGCCGAACAAAACAAATTTCCCTGTTCGGCCTGCTGATCAAAAAAGGCAAGAAATTTCTCAGTAACATCAATCTTGTGGCGCCAGAAAATCAAGGCATGAGTATCTAGAAGATACTGTTTCACACATAGTCCTCCCACACCTCATCCACGGGAGCCATCAGTTCGTCGGGAGAACAGTGCAACTCTATTTCCTGTTGTAAACCATCGCGCCAATCTCCACGATAAACAGGAACCAACCTGGCAGCCTCTTTTTTATTCAGGATAACCGTCACCGTTTCCCCCTGCTCAACCCTGCCAAGATACGCAAAAATATTATTGCGCAATGCAGTTGCCGTCACTGTCAGCATCACTAACCTCCATTTTTCCAACTTATGTACACAAAGTAACAACCGACGTACATGTTTGCAAGTTTTTTTCTCTTCGAGAAATACCTAAAGAGCTGAAACGGAAAGGGTGCGAGACTGTGTTCGCCTACAGGTTTGGATTGAACATATCACAAAACAACACACCCTGCATGCCCAGATGGCTGAGATATTCTTTGGAAAAAATTACATAAAAAAACCGCTCTGCCAATCAGCAGAGCGGTTTTTTCATTCGATGAAAGAAAAACACTCTTCCATCAGTATTAAGCTATCAAATTACCTTTATTTCTTTTTCCGGCGCAGACCGGCAAGACCAGTGCCAAACAGCAGCATGGTGGCAGGTTCGGGGACGGGGGCCGCATCACTTGCACCATATGCGTTTATATTATTACCATTACCAAATAATTTAGAACCAGTTCCTAAATCAGTGTCGATAGCCAACGTCTCCTTACCGGCAGTAAAACCATACAAAGTTGTCCCGGAAAAGCTTAGGCCATAAACATTACGAAAACCAATATTGCCAATTAACGTACCTGTACCCAATGAAGTATCAAGAGAAACCAACAGATCCCCTGAACTATTTCCCATGGCAGACATATACAAATTCCCTGAAGTATCAAAGGCAAGATCTCCAGAAGAGTAATAACCCGTGGATCCAACAGAAGTAGCAGATCCGCTATTTAGATCAATCGTATACAGATTCCGATTCCCTGAGCCATAAAGTTGTCCGTTCGTATCAAAAACCAAGCCATTAATAAACGAACCAGCATTCCCGATATCGGTACCATATCCGCTGTCTGTATCAATTGAATAGAGTTCCTCGCCTCCTGTAATCCCATAAAGTGTATTTGTCACAGGGTTCATGGCAATATCAAACCATGCCCCCACTCCACTATTTCCTATTAGGCTGGAATTATTAGTTGCAATGTCATAATCATACAAATTCCCACCACCATCTGCTATAAAAACTGCATAGACTGGATTGGCGATTATCAGCATAATTGTTGCGGCAAAAAATATTAATAAACGCTGTTTCATCCTTACCCCCTCCTTTTTGATTGTGACGACGTGTGAATTTGCTTTAATTTCAATTATTACTTTCATAAACCGTACCATCAACAAAAAAATTTTTTCTCTCTGTTAAAAAATATTGAAGAAACCATGGATTTCGAGGAGAGTCCTGAACAAGGATAATACACGATAACCTGCTTACAATACAAGGAGAACAGTACCAGACACCGTGGATATTTTTTTCAATGTTGGGCAAAAAACAGGAGAAAAAGATTATCCCGGTCCTTCCCTGCATGACCAAAGGTCTGCGTTTTTCCTCCTTTTTCAGGGAAAACAAACGCTTTTCAGGAATACCATACGGAAAGACGGAATTTATCCTTAACAATATCGAGCAAACAATAAGATACAAAATGTCCTGTTTTCCGGAAAACCGGATTACATGGTGTAATCAGGTAAATTTCATGGATGTTTATGCAGTTGTCATGCTGTATTTTGCCCGGGCCATTATTCCATGGACTCTCCACACCTGTCTTTCCCGCAGTCTGTCCATCCCGTCATTTCTGCGGTCTGTCCACTCCGTCATTTCCGCGGTCTGTTGGGCGGAAATCCAGCGGGGGCATTCCAAGACCCTGCATCTTCCTGGATCCCCGTCCCCGACTAAAGATCTCGAGGATGATGAACTACCTCGGGGATAACGAGGAGAACAAAAGACCACGGGACCGGCAATGGGCAGGAAGACCACATGGATGACGATAAGCACAAAAAATCGGTAAAATGTCGGCATACCAACGACATGAGACGTGACACACGACAATGAAGATGGAAAATGTATTGGGGAAAAAGGCGCGAAGCGAGGTCAATGCATTATACCGCTATGCAACAGAACAAGAGAAAGGGACAGGAAGTGGTGGCAATCGGAAAAAAAGTGTGCGGAAAATCGAAGAATTAATCTTTTGTAATGCCTAAACGCTTGCGGATAGCGCGGGCAACTTCTGGATCGGCAAAGGCAATACCGGAATGATAGAGGGGAGCGTTTTCCAGGGAATGACACCATTTTACCTGGCCGATGCCACGCAGGGGTGTCTCGGAAAAATCGCCATTGAGCGAGAAAATTACCCTGGCCCCCTTTTCCAGGGACCGGTATGATTCAAAACGAATACCACCGGGACTGAGATCCACGGTGGTGGCGGCATCGTCAATAATCCGGTTGACATCATCCGCCTCGCGTGTGGCCAGACGAAAGGAAAAACGCGCCGGTACGCGCGAAAAACGACGAAGATTCAGTCCATGACCAGCAGTGGTTTTGTTGTCAACGTCCACACTGTTGATGAACTGGGAGCAGGAGGCATAATTACCGCCCCGACAGAAAACATCAACATGCTCCTGGACAGGTAAATATAACCCCGAGCAACTCAGCAGACACCTACGGTCATCTTGTGCCCAGTATGGACAGATATCAGTATGTACTTTCGCCATTATACCCTTTGATGAACGTGCCGAACATCCCATACTTGCGTCATTTTATCCCGAATCAGGCAGCATCCGGACAGACCGACGTTCCATTGAATGTCCGAGTCCCGAAAAAAACATTGCTCTTACCGAAACCTTACATAGAAAGTATTTATGCAATTTTTAATCCTGTTCAGCAAGCTGAAAGTAAAAAAAACCAGACACTTCCCCATGCTCGCCAATGATTTTTGATGACGAATCGCAACGCCGGATATTGGTTTCAAATAGTGTCCTACTCCTGAATTCCTATCATAAAAAACCGGTGCGCGCAGACTCCGAGGAAATATCAGATTAACGTGAACATATTTTTACCAAGTTCCCTCGTTAGACACCGGGTGCTGCGAAATTATTGCACGTACTATAAGGGCGAATTTATTCGCCTGTTATGCCGGTGAATCATTGCAACAACCATGAAAAGTTCGCGGCTGAAGCCGCTCCTACAGTGTCTGGGTTGCGGCAAAGTTCGCCTTAGTCGCTACCGGCTGTTCTGTACCTCACGTTTAATCTCCTTGGCAGACAGACTGTGCCGCTTCATTTTATCATAAAGTGCGGTTTTGCCGATCTTCAGTTCTCCGGCTGCCCGGGACACACTGCCCTTACATTTTTTCAGGGCCCGACGAATAAGCTCGCCTTCAAATTCGGCAACAATACCCTTCAGCGGTTGAAAACCGATCTTTGCCTCCAGGGCGGCAATCGGTCCGGAATCTCTGTCTGCATCAAAACTCTGATCAAAAAACAGATCCTGCTCGGTAATGATTTTGTCCCTGGCCATGAGCACGGCCCGCTGGATCAGGTTTTCAAGCTCGCGCACATTGCCCGGCCAGTCATGCTGGAGAAGGCGGTTAATAATTGACTGGGGGACGAAATCAATTTCCTTCTTAAAGGCCGTCCGGTAGTGTTTGACGAAATAGGACACCAGCTCGACGATATCCTCCTTACGCTCCCTCAGCGGCGGAATATCGATATTGATGATATTGAGCCGATAATAGAGATCAAGCCGGAACCGTTTTTCCTTGACCGCCTCGGCAAGATCGACATTGGTGGCGGCAATGACCCGCACATCGATATTCACCGGCTCGGTGCCACCGACCCTGACGACCTCGCCGTTCTGGAGCACCCTGAGCAGGGAGGCTTGCATGCGCGGACTGATATCCCCTATTTCATCAAGAAAAATGGTGCCGCCGTCGACAATCTCAAACTTACCCTTTTTTCTGGTAGTCGCCCCGGTAAAAGCGCCCTTTTCATAGCCGAACAGATCGCTTTCCAGGATGGAATCATTAATGGCATTACAGTTGATCTTAAGAAAGGGCTTAGTATCGCGATTGCTACAGGCACGGACCAAATTGGCCACCAGTTCTTTACCCGTCCCCGATTCGCCGGTAATCAAAATGGTTGCATCGGATTTCGCCACCTGATGAATCATCTCGCGTAGTTCGCGCATGACACGGCTGCTGCCGACCATTTGATCGGCTTCGTGATAAAAACCAAGCTGGTTTTTCAGGGTGTTGAGTTGTTGGGAAAGGCGCTTCCTATTGGCTTCACTTTCCTTGAGTTCATGGATCTTTTTCTGGAGAATCACCTCGATATTGGTGTCAAACTCCAGAAGTTCCAGCTCATGCTGCTTGCGCACCGATACATTGCGCATGACCACCATAAACAGCCGTGCTCCGGTATATCCAAAAAACGGCACCGCAGAATATTCTACCGGTACCCGGAGAATAACGGTCTCCCTGAAATCACGACTGAGAAGAGGTTTTGAGGTGGCACCATCAGGTAGGGGGGAACATTGAACACAAAGCTGTTGCAACTCTTCGCAGCAGGATTTGCCGCAAAGATCACCAAAGCACTCGAGGGCGCTCCTGTTCTGATATTCGATAATAAAATCATCGCGCAGCAGAAAGACCATCTCCGGCATGACCTCGAGCAAGGTTCGCCAGTTTCTGGCCAGCCGGTTAATCTCCTTTTGACTTTTCTGCAGCTCGGCGTGAAAATCCGTCACCATATTTCCCCTTTATTGTCGTCCCCCATTGCCTCTTCCTTAATACATTATATGCTATTTTTTAAAAAACCGGAAAAAAATTTCCGAAAAAACGGAATTATTTTTTTACAAATCATACAACCGAGTATTCATAACGAATAAAAAAGAAAAAGAAAATAGGTAGTTTTACCTATTTTTTCATGTTTTTTATTTGATTTTATCAGGTAGAATGGCAAGCAGTTTTCTATGACCGGCTGGAAAGGGAAAATCCGCCAATCCGGAAAGAGGAACCCAAATATACCGATCGGCAGCATGCAGAACCGGTGTTTCACTGCTTTTCCGCAACGAACAGGTAAAGCCATGCAGGGTAACCCGGTACTTTGTATAGTGATGAACAACAGTGGCAAGCGGGCGTAACCGGAAAACCGAAAACTCCGTCTCTTCAAGAATCTCCCTGCACACTGCCTGTTCCGGGGTCTCATCGTCTTTAAGCCGTCCGCCCGGAAACTCCCACAAGCCGCCCCAGACATCATCGGCCAGGCGTCGTTGGATATAAAACGCATCATTTCGACGGATTATGCCACAGGCCATGATGATATCTATTTTCTTTGTTTTTTTCCCAGCCATTGGTCGTTGCTCAACGGTTTTTCGACGCCGGGCGCGACAGAATTCGACCAGTGTGCAGGTCGTGCAGGCTGGATTGCGGGGCGTACAGACCAGGGCCCCGAACTCCATCAATGCCTGATTAAACAAACGCGCATTATTCGTGGGCAGCAGTTTCTCAGCAAGTTTTCGTAATATTTCCGGGGCTGGTGCCTGTTTAACCGGAACTCCAAGGTCTATCAGCCGGGCAAAAAGCCGCTCGACATTGGCGTCCAGCAAGGGACACGGCTTGTTATAGGCTATAGAGGCAATAGCTGCCGCCGTATAAGGACCAATGCCAGGCAGAGTACGCAACTGTTGAGGCTCCTCAGGGATCCGGCCATCATACTTCTGCACAAGCAGCTTGGCCGTTCGATGGATGTTTTTTGCCCTGGAATAATAACCCAACCCCTCCCAGGCCTTCAGAATTTTTCGTTCCGAAGCCTCTGCAACCGCTATAACATCGGGAAATTTTTCCATCCAGCGAGTAAAATAGTCAACAACCCGCTCCATCTGAGTCTGCTGACCCATAATCTCGGAAATCCAGACCTGGTAGGGATCATAGTTCCGGCGCCAGGGTAAATCACGCTGGTTCGCCTCAAACCAAGAAAGTATCTTTCTCCGAATAGCTTTTTTCTCTTCTTTCGTGTAATGCGGCTTATTCATAGAAACGGCTTCCGTGACCATTTACCCTGCTTACAAACCCTTTTCCCAAACGGTATTTCAGCCGTCTTATCGAGGGATACATGAGCCCTGATAAATCCTATCTTATCAATTTTCCGTATCTTTCTTAATGGATTTTCCTCATCGGCGACTTTCTGCACCAGCCATTCAAACCAATAAAAAAAGAAAGAACAGCCTTGAAAAAAAACAACAAAATCATTAGGGTATGAGGTGAACAAATCAACACAAGAAATAATGACATAGAATGATTACCCTGATTTTTCATGCATGGGTAAAAAATATTTTTTTGCCCGTTCTTTTTTTAAACAACGAACACATTCTTTACAAGGAGGACGATTATGAAGCATCTTGTTGTGTACTCATCGCCGGGCGGCAACACCAAAAAACTTGCAGAAGAACTTTTCCGGCAACTCCCTGATGAAAAAGATATCAAACCAATCTCGGAAGCCCCTGATCCTTCAGCTTGTGATGTGGTCTGTATTGGGTTTTGGTTTAAAGGCGGCCAACCCGATGCCGACAGTCAAAAATATTTAAAAAAATGCTCGGGAAAGAAAGTATTTCTTTTTGCCACTCATGGCGCTGCCACGGAATCAGACCTTGTAGAATTAGGAATGAATAAAGCCACTGAACTCGCAGGCGAAGCAAATGTTATCGGTGCCTTCAGCTGCCAGGGAGAAGTACCGGCTAAGGTTATTGAAGCCGCAGCCAACAAGGATCCACAGCCGGACTGGGTCAAAGACGCTCCAGCGGCCAAGGGGCATCCCAACGGCAATGATTTCATGAACCTGAGCGAAGCGCTGATAAAAGCCGGACTAATCACCAAGGACAAGCCCGTAAGCGGCCAGATCATCGAAGAAAGTCCGGTTATGTTAGGTTGACGATAGGCATTATATTGAACGATTGAATCCATTCGACAGTGAGGGGGTGACCCGCATATCTCACAAGCAATCTACATAAAAGGCTGGAAAACAGCATGCCTGCTGTGCCACATCATTTTCCAGTCTTTCGTGACGTTGTTTTTTATGAAGTATGCGGGTTAAAATACGTCAGCCCTCCTGCCCTGCATGCTCTGCAGGTATTTCCTTCATATTTTTCTTGTTTCCACTCTCCGTGTCGATCTCCTGATATCATTTCGGATAAATTCCCTCTACCACATAGTTACCAGTCGTATTGCTCTTGCATACGAGGTTTCCATAAAAAATCAATAAGAAAAACAACAATCCGTCTTATTTCCCTGTTCAACTCCATTTTAACATGCTAAATTTAAAGGAGATAAAAAATAAATTATTCCTTTTCCCCTCATCTATAATCAATGCCTGACATTCTCCGCGCCATGCGATGGCAGGATATCGTCGATATTCTCATCGTTTCCTACATCATCTATCGCATAATTCTGCTTATTCGCGGTACGCGGGCGGTGCAAATGCTGCTTGGCATCATCGTTATCACCGGCATTTACCTCATTTCCGACAGGTTGGATCTATTGACTTTGCATTGGTTGTTGAAGACCTTTCTCAGCTCTATTCTATTGATCATTATCATCGTCTTTCAATCCGATATCAGGCGGGCCCTGACCCAGATGGGGAAGACCCCCTTTCATAAAACCGATAATGTCGCAGCCCATGACATCAACGAAATTATAAGTGCGGTCATCTATATGGCCAGACGGCGTATCGGCGCACTCATCATCATTGAGCGACAGACCGGACTGCGTGATTATCTCGAGCTCGGATTTCGTCTTGATGCCCGCCTTCTCCATGAATTGCTGATTGCCATTTTCCTCCCCTCCTCACCCATGCATGATGGTGGGGTCATTATCCATAACGGGCGCATCCATTCTTCCGGCTGCGTGCTGCCCCTGTCCAATAATCCCGACATCCCGAAACGATACGGCACAAGACACCGGGCCGCACTTGGCCTCTCCGAGGAAACCGATGCCGTCATCATCGTCGTTTCCGAAGAGACCCAGGAAATTTCCCTGGTCATCCAGGGAAAAATTACCACTTTACATGATGAAGAGGCATTAAGCAGCAGGATGCAGGAAATTTTCATTCATCATAACCCTACCGGGCCTTCATGGAAAAACTGGTTCAAAGGAACACAACATTCGTAGACAGGCTCTTGTGCAGGGTGAGTCCCAAGGAATGCGCCCTCAAGATACTGGCGCTGTTTATGGCCATCTTTCTCTGGTACTTCGTCGTCGGCGAGGACCAGGTGGATATCACACTGACCATCCCCATTGAAATCCTCAACCTGCCGGCCGATCTGGTCATTGCCAATCACTACAAGAAGGACCTTGAAGTTACCGTCCGCGGCCCACGCAGCATGATTCAGGACATCCGGCAGCAAAATATTACCCGGGCCATTGACCTGGCCAAAGCAAAGCCGGGTACCGTGGTCATCAAGAACAAAGCGGATTCCATTCGTTTCCCCATCGGTATCAAGGTATTGCGCCTGCAACCCGCCAATACCACACTGTTAATCGATAAGCTGGTACAAAAAAACCTGCCCATCCACCCGGTCATTGAAGGGGAGCCGGCGCCCGGATATGAACTCGGCAAGATCAAGCTGCGCCCCGACAAGTTGACGGTTTCCGGCCCGCAGCAGATTCTTGACTCTCAGCTTGCCCTGAAAACCTATGTTATCGATCTTGATGGCCTTGATCATTCAACCTCCCTACAGGTGCAGCTCAACCTGAGTGAAGACCTCCTCAACCTCATCGGCGAGGCAGTGGTAACCGTTGACATCACGTTAAGGGAACGAATGCTGCGCAAGACCGTACGCGGAATACCAGTGAATGTCCGAAATGCGGACTCGCAATATATTGCCATTCCCGGCACCGTGACAGTGGCAGCCGACATCCCGGAAAACCTGATTCGGGATACGCCGGAGCTGGCGATGCTGTTCAGGGCATCGGCTTCAGTAAAAAATATCAAAGAAAAAAAGCAGAAAGTCGAAGTGAAAGTTGTCGGCGTCAGCGTGCCCCATCATGTACCGATCAGGATAATCTCGGTTAAACCGCAAAAAATATCGCTGCGCCGTATCAAAGCACGCAACAAACAACCAACAAAAAAAGCAGCCGGTAAAAAAGCGGGATAGGCAGCGCCGCCCATCCCTTACCGGAAAGGACGAATCATGAGAAAACTCTTTGGAACCGACGGAGTGCGGGGAGTCGCCAATATCTACCCCATGACTTCGGAAATCGCCATGCAGATCGGGCGGGCCATCGCCTTTATCGTGAAAAACCATGCCAAGGGGCACCAGATCGTAATCGGCAAGGACACCAGGTTGTCCGGCTATATGGTCGAGAACGCCCTGGCATCCGGTATCTGCTCCATGGGCGTCAATGTACAGATCCTTGGTCCGCTGCCGACCCCGGGCATTGCCTTTATAACCACCTCAATGCGGGCCGATGCGGGAGTGGTGATTTCCGCCTCGCATAACCCCTTTCAGGACAACGGTATCAAAATTTTCTCAAGCGACGGGTTCAAGCTGCCCGATGAGGTTGAGGCCGATATTGAAGACCTGATCTTTTCGCAAAAAATGGCCGCCCTGCGCCCGGTCGCCGATGAGGTCGGCAAGGCATCCCGTATTGACGATGCCAAGGGACGCTATATCGTCTTTTTGAAAAATACCTTTCCCAAGCAATACACCCTTGATGATTTCCATATCGTCCTTGACTGCGCCCACGGAGCCACTTACAAGGTAGCGCCCTTTGTCTTTTCCGAGCTGGGGGCCAAGGTAACGACGATCGGCGTTGACCCGAATGGGAAAAATATCAACCATGAATGCGGTGCACTCCACCCCGAGGTGATGGCAGAAAAAGTCAAGCAGTTGGGCGCTGATATCGGTCTGGCCCTTGACGGTGACGGTGATCGATTGATCGTCTGTGATGAACATGGCACAATTGTCGATGGCGATCATATTATGGCCATCTGCGCCAAGGAACTGATGAGCCGCAGAAAACTGAAGAAAAAAACCCTGGTTGCCACGGTCATGTCCAACATGGGCCTGGAAAAGGCCATGCAGGAGATGAACGGGCATCTGGTCAGGACCCAGGTCGGGGATCGGTACGTGGTTGAAATGATGCGGGCCAAGGGATATAATTTCGGCGGCGAGCAGTCAGGGCATCTGGTATTTCTTGATCACAACACCACCGGTGACGGCATCCTGGCCGGGCTGCAACTCCTGGCCATCATGATCAAAAAGAAACAACCCTTATCCGAGCTGGCGACCATCATGTCTTCCTACCCCCAGGTGCTGGAAAACGTGCGCATGTCGACCCGGATCGCCCCGGAGCAGATTCCCGGTTTTCCGGAGGCCCTGAAAAAGGCGGAGGAAAAACTGGGTGATCGTGGCCGACTCCTGGTCCGGCCCTCGGGCACCGAACCGGTCATCCGGGTCATGGCCG
>WGCP01000338.1 GCA_015493715.1 Desulfobulbaceae bacterium | reverse complement strand
TATCTTGGAATCGGAAATTCAGGAAAGTAATCGGGAATTATTTTTCTGATAGTGGCCTGAAAAATTTAATTCGGAAAAAGGAGGAATGACGGGCTATGACGTCGGATAAAATGGGATGCCCGCCGGCTGGTGCGCCGGCGCGTATTGAAAAGTGTTCTGCAATGGTTCTCCATTGACGGTGACGCTGATTCGTGGTGTTTCGTTACCAGACAACAGGGCGTATTGACGACAGTTTTTTTGTGTAAGTAACATGCCTTACCTCGACCGACAACAATAGGATAATTTTTATACCTGCAGGCATACACTGCCTCGCGGGCTGCATGGTACTATGTGTCCGCCGTCGGAAAATGTCAAGGGAGCGGGAGTGTCGATTTACCCTCCAAGCCCTAGGATAATGCCGATTTGGTAGATGCACACGGCAAGAACGAAGGCAAAAATTGTATTAAATGTCATGGAAAAAAAAGCCCATTTCCAGGAACCGGCCTCTCTGGCAATACAGACAATGGTGACAAAGCAGGGGGCGTAAAACATGATAAAGGCAAGCACGGAAAGGGCGACAACCGGATTCCAGTGAGAATCTCCGGCAAGACGCTCTTTGAGACTTGTCGTATCATTGGTGCTGACGTCACCAAGGGAATAGGCGGTGCCCAGTGTTGAAATAATGACCTCTTTGGCGGCAAAACCACCAACCAGGGCAATGTTTGTCCGCCAGTCAAAACCGGCATAGCGACTGACGGATTCCAGGGCAATCCCTATCCTGCCGGCAAGGGAATTGCGCAGATGGGCCTGGGCTTGTTTACTGTTGATTGCGTTCAACTCCGCCTTGAGCTCGGAATCGGCATTCTGCCGGTCGCCGACGTCTGCGCCTGTAACCGCAGCAGCATCGCTTTTCAGTGCCTGCAGCCTGTGTTCGATTGTCTGCCGTTGTTGCGCAAATGTATCCGCCTTATCCTGTGGCAGGCCGGGATAGGTCATCATGGCCCAGAGCAGGATGGAGATACCCAGGATAACCGTGCCCGCCTTTTTAATATATTGCCAGGTACGTTCCCATGTGTGGATAGCAAGGCCCCTGAGCGTTGGAAACCGATAGGGCGGCAGCTCCATGACAAAGGGGGTGGATTCACCCCGCAGCACGGTCATACGCAGAAATTTGGCTGCAACAAGCGCAACCAGCCAGGCGACCATGGTTGCCAGAAACATATACCGGGCCTGATGGGCGGAAAAAAAGGCGCCGATCAGCAGGGTGAGCACCGGCAGTTTGGCGCCGCAGTTCATAAAGGGTACCGTAAGCATAGTGGCCAGGCGCTCTTTTGGGGAACGCAGGGTCCGGGTTGCCATAACTCCTGGAACAGCGCAGCCGCCGGCAATACCGCCGGAAACGATAAAGGGCATGACCGACGAGCCATGTAGTCCGAAAAAATGAAATATACGATCCATCATAAAGGCAACCCTGGCCAGGTAGCCCGAGTCTTCAAGCACGGCGATGCCGAAAAACATGAACATAATAATGGGTACAAACCCGAGTACGCCTCCCATGCCGTCGATGACACCGGAGATGATCATTGATTTGAGCGGGCCGTCGGGAAGCATGGTGTTGACCCAGGTATCGGCTGCGGAGAACACCGAGGCCAGCAGGTCGACCAGGGTGGTGGAGTAGTTAAAGGTGAAGGTATAGAGGCCGAAGAGGATGGCCGCCATAATAAGAGGACCCAGTAATCGGTGGGTCACTATTTTATCTATTTTATCCGAGGTGTAGAGGCGGTCTCCGACAAATTTTTCCCGAATGACGCCTTGATGAAGTACGGATTTGATGTAGCCGTATCTGTGATCGGCGATAACCGCTTCGGGATACACCTCCATGGTCTTTTGCAAGTGGGCGGTGACGGCCTCGCAGAGCTGCAGAAGTTTATTCGCGAGATCCGCATTTGCCTGCCTGGCCTTTTCCAGGATCTGTTCATCATGTTCCAGAAATTTAAGGGCGATCCAGCGGGCCGGATACTGGTCGGTCAGCAGGTTGTTTTCCTCAATGAGCGGAAGCATTTCCGAGAGTACCTGGTCAAGGTCGGATCCGTAACGGAGCAGAACTGGATGGATGTTTTTTGTTGTTCCGGCCGTTTCCAGGATTGTATCAAAGAGTTGGTCAATTCCCTTGCCGGAACGGGCGACAATGGGGACAACCGGCACACCGAGCAGCTTTGCAAGCCTGTCCGCATCGATCTCAATACCGCGACTCTGGGCCACATCAATCATATTGAGCGCAATAACCACCGGAACGCCGAGTTCCAGGAACTGGCAGCTCAGATACAGGTTTCGTTCGAGATTGGAGGCATCAACGATATCGACAACCACATCAGGCCGCTCATTGACAATAAAATCACGCGCCACCAGTTCCTCGACCGAATAGGCGGAAAGGGAATAGGTGCCGGGCAGGTCGGTAACTTTGATTTCCTGATCGTTATAGGTGAAAAAACCTTCCTTCTTCTCTACGGTCACACCAGGATAATTACCTACATGCTGCCGGGCGCCGGTCAACCGGTTGAACAGGGTAGTTTTTCCGGCATTGGGATTACCTGTAAGGGCGATGGAGAGTGTGGAGCTCATTGTCCCGCCTCCTGCACGTTCATTTCAATGTGGTCGGCCTCGTTATTGCGCAGGGTGAGGATCCGTCCATGAAGACGAATCTTGACCGGATCTTGTAGTGGAGCCCGTCCTTCAATCTTGATGGATGTCCCGGGGATAAGGCCCATCTCACGCAACCGGAGACCAAGGGTTCCCTGAACGGAAATGGCTTCTATTATACCGGTATGACCGGTTTTCATTGCTCGTAGTTTCATGTGGTTAGGTAGGCGGAATAACGAAAAATTCAACAGTATGACCAGTAATGGGTGGCGAAAAGCAGTTTCATTAAGACGGACATTGCTCACAACCTGAACACTGACAGGG
>WGCP01000337.1 GCA_015493715.1 Desulfobulbaceae bacterium | reverse complement strand
TATCTTGGAATCGGAAATTCAGGAAAGTAATCGGGAATTATTTTTCTGATAGTGGCCTGAAAAATTTAATTCGGAAAAAGGAGGAATGACGGGCTATGACGTCGGATAAAATGGGATGCCCGCCGGCTGGTGCGCCGGCGCGTATTGAAAATTGTTCTGCAATGGTTCTCCATTGACGGTGACGCTCATTCGTGGTGTTTCGTTACCCGACATCAGAGCATATTGACAATAGTTTTTTTGTGTAAGTAACATGCCGTACCTCGACCGACAACAATAGGGTATTTTTTATGCCTGCAGGCATACACTGCCTCGCGGGCTGCATGGTACTATGTGTCCGCCGTCGGAAAATGTCAAGGGAGCGGGAGTGTCGATTTACCCTCCAAGCCCCAGGATAATGCCGATTTGGTAGATGCACACGGCAAGAACGAAGGCAAAAATTGTATTAAATGTCATGGAAAAAAAAGCCCATTTCCACGAGCCCGCCTCTCCGGCAATACAGACAATGGTGACGAAGCAGGGGGCGTAAAACATGATAAAGGCAAGCACGGCAAGGGCGACAACCGGATTCCAGTGAGGGTCTCCGCTAAGACGCTCTTTAAGACTAGTCGTATCGTTACTGCTGACGTCACCAAGGGAATAGGCAGTGCCCAGTGTTGAAATAATGACCTCTTTGGCGGCAAAACCACCCACCAGGGCAATGTTTGTCCGCCAGTCAAAACCGGCATACCTGCTGACTGATTCCAGGGCAATACCTATCCTGCCGGCAAGGGAATTGCGCAGGTGATCCCGGGCTTCTTTACTGTTGATTGCATTCAACTCCGCCTTGAGCTCGGAACCACCATCCTGCCGGTCGCCGACGTCTGCGCCTGTAACCGCATTATTGCCTTGCATGGCCTGCAGCTTCTCTTCGATAATTTGTCGTTGCCCGGCAAATGCAGCCACTTTTTCTTGGGGCAGGCCGGGATAGGTCATCATGGCCCAGAGCAGGATGGAGATGCCAAGGATGACTGTGCCCGCCTTTTTAATGTATTGCCAGGTTCGTTCCCAGGTGTGGATAACAAGGCCCCTCAGGGTCGGAAACCGATAGGGAGGCAGTTCCATAACAAAGGGCGTGGATTCACCTCTCAACACGGTTATGCGCAGAAATTTGGCGGCGATAAGGGCCACCAGCCAGGCAGCCATGGTGGCCAGAAACATATACCTGGCCTGATGGGCCGAGAAAAAGGCGCCGATGAGCAGGGTGAGCACAGGCAGTTTGGCGCCGCAGTTCATAAACGGTACCGTCAGCAAGGTTGCCATTCGCTCTTTGGGAGAGCGCAGGGTACGGGTGGCCATGACACCGGGAACCGCACAGCCGCCGGCAATGCCGCCGGAAACGATAAAGGGCATGACCGATGACCCGTGCAGGCCGAAAAAATGAAAGATACGGTCCATCATAAAGGCGACCCTGGCCAGGTAGCCCGAGTCTTCAAGTACGGCGATGCCGAAAAACATGAACATGATAATGGGTACAAAACCAAGCACACCGCCCATACCGTCAATAACACCGGAAATGATCATTGATTTCAGTGGCCCGTCCGGAAGCAGGGTGTTGACCCAGGTATCGGCTGCGGAGAACACCGAGGCCAGCAGGTCAACCAGGGTGGTGGAGTAATTAAAGGTGAAGGTATAGAGGCCGTAGAGGATGGCCGCCATAATAAGAGGGCCCAGTAATCGATGGGTTACTATTTTATCTATTTTATCCGAGGTGTAGAGGCGGTCGCCGACAAATTTTTCGTGAATGACTCCCTGGTGGAGCACGGACTTGATGTAGCCGTATCTGTGATCGGCGATGACTGCCTCGGGATACACCTCCATGGTCTGCTGAAGATGGGTGGTGACAGTCTCGCAGAGTTGCAGAAGTTTATTCGTGAGATCCGCATTTGCCTGCCTTGCCTTTTCCAGAATCTGTTCATCATGTTCCAGAAATTTAAGGGCGATCCAGCGGGCCGGATACTGGTCGGTCAGCAGGTTGTTTTCCTCAATGAGCGGGAGCATTTCCGAGAGCACCTGGTCCAGGTCGGATCCGTAACGCAGCAGAACGGGATGGATGTTTTTTGT
>WGCP01000336.1 GCA_015493715.1 Desulfobulbaceae bacterium | reverse complement strand
CTTTGCATCGCTTAGTCTGGTTACCCTTGATTCCGTTCCGCCTGTCCTTGCTGCAGGCAGTGATCAATTTTCTCCGCTTATGGCCCAGGCCTATCGGTATTATAACGGCATTGGTCGGCCCGTGAACTATGCAAAAGCCCTGCGTCTTTACCTGCAAATTGCAAGGAAGGGCGACCCCAGAGCCCAATTTGTTGTCGGCGGCATGTATTATAAAGGGCAGGGGACGGATCCCGATCATCGGCAGGGATTTTTCTGGCTGTTAAAGGCTGCCGAGCAGGGTGTTTCAAGTCCGGAATCACTCTCCATCATCGGTACCATGTATCTGCAGGGGATCGGTGTTCCCCAAAATTACATGGAGGCCAGGGAATATCTTGAACGGGCAGCGGATTTGGGTGATGTTACGGCAAAGAAAAATCTTGCCTATATGTACTATAGCGGTCTAACCGGAAAACCTGATTATACACAGGCCCTGGAGTTGTACAAAGAAGCTGCTCTTTTGGGTGATGACGTCTCGCAAAGTAATGTCGGCATGATGTATGCCGAGGGTATGGGAGTCGGGGCTGACCGTGTGCGAGCCTATGCCTGGTACAGTCTTGCCGCCAGTCAGGGTAATTCAGCAGCGGTCACTGCCCGCAATAACCTTATGATCAGAATGAGCTGGCAGGAGTTGAACCGGGCCCAGGCATTGTCTGTTAAGCTTTTCAAAGAGGTGGAACGCAATCGGGAGGCCACGGATGATGCCCTTTAAAGGACCCTGCGCAGGCCCTGAAGCAATGGAATACTATGTTCTTTTTTGGCAATGATCCTGCGATGAATAGTATTTCGATGACGGGTTAAAAAGCCTTGAAAAATGATGAAAGCTCGGTAAAGGATTTTTGTTGCATGATTTCCGTGCGAATTATGCTCGCTCCGGCAAGTCCGCTCAAATATCTCCCGACATGGTTTTTCAGGCGAAAAAGCATTTTTTCAACATCAAGATAATTTACAGCCAGTTCAAGATGACGACGGATAACAGGTAATCTTCCCTGTAAGGTATCCGGACGTCCCTGCGGTGAAAAAACCCAGGGATTTCCCAGGGCTCCCCGACCGATCATTACGCCCGCGCATCCGGTTTCATCAAGCATTCGTCGACCATCGGAATATTGCAGGATATCGCCGTTCCCTATGACCGGGATGGCGACGCCCTGTTGCGCTTGTTGAATGACCTGCCGGTCCGCTGTGCCTGAAAAGGCCTGTTTCCATGTCCGGCCATGGACGGTGACGGCGGCAGCGCCCGCATCTTCAGCCATTTTGGCAAAGCCCGGGGCCGTGATATTTGCGTTGTCCCAGCCGCTGCGGCATTTGATCGTCACCGGCAGGCAGGTTTTGTCAACTACCCGCGTAATGATGGCTCGAGCAAGGTCCATATCCTTCATAAGCGCTGCCCCGGCTCCCTTTTTGGTGACCTTGCGAACAGGGCAGCCCATGTTAATATCAATGAAATCTGCATCATCTTTTGAAATCATGCCGGCGGCTTCACCCATTATTTCCGGGTTTGATCCAAAGAGTTGTATGCCAAGGGGCCGGTCCTGCGGACAAGTTCGCAAGAGCACAAGGGTATTTTTCTGTTGATAGACCATGCCATGGCAACTGATCATTTCGGTAAAGCAGAGTCCTGCTCCCTGTTCTCGGCAGAGCAGGCGAAAGGCCAAATCCGTATAGCCCGCCAGTGGGGCCAGAATGAACGGATTGTCGACCAAAAACGACATTAGTGGCATGATATTTCCCTGTCAATTGATCCAGCGGTGGAAGGGATTTTACAGTTGAGTTTCTCTTGCATTGTAGTATAAGGATGCCATGATTTTAACCGAAAATAGCCCCCAATACGTTGTTGATCCGGGCCATTTTCATTGTTCGAAGTCTACGCTTATCTGTTGTGGGTGTGACGGTATAATTCGGTCCAGCCTGCTGGTTTATCCGAAAATGGCGCAGAACGCCGGGCGAAGTGTTGCACCGCATAGGGCGGTGTAATAAGAGTATTCTTCCGCCTCACCGCGACTTGGTTACATCGCTCTGCGGTGTATGCAACATTGACACTATTTCAAAGTATTTTGCTTTCTGCAAGCAGATAACGGCTAATTTTTGTCTGCATTTTTTTATTTCTGCTTGGGCAGCAGGTAAAAGACGGAGCTTCTTATGACCCTGAAACTTGACGTACAACAGGATAATCTTTCTTCCAGCCAAATTTCTACTTTACAGGAAATGCGTCGGCAATGCGCCCGGAGAATTTTGTTGTCTACCTCGCTTGCAGCATCAGGCCATCCGGGCGGTTCTCTATCGTCTCTGGACTTTCTGCTCGTCGCCTATGGGATGATCAAAAATGATCCGCTGCAACCTCGTTGGGAAGGTCGGGATCGTCTTGTGGAAAGTATCGGCCATATTTCTCCGGGTGTATATGCCGTTCTTGCCGAATACGGATATTTTTCAGAAGATGACTTCCTGGCCGGGTTTCGTCGGACAGGTTCAGGTTTTCCAGGCCATGTCGAAACCGTTGTTCCCGGCGTTGAATGGGATACCGGCAATCTTGGCCAGGGCGTGAGCACTGCCGTCGGCATGGCCCAGGCATTCAAGGTAAAGCAGCAGGAGAACAGAGTTTTTTGCCTGATGGGTGATGGTGAACACCAGAAGGGCCAGATTACCGAAGCCATCAGGTATGCCCATAAGTATAAGCTGGATAATTTGACGGTAGTCGTTGATCGGAATCATCTGCAAATTTGCGGACCGACGGAAGAGATAATGCCCCAGTCAATCGGGAGTCTGTATGAGGCATTAGGCTGGAAGGTTCTGCGTATTGACGGCCATGATTATAATGATCTTTTCCTGGCCCTGAAAACAGCCTATACAAATACCAGCGGCGTTCCCATTATGATTCTCGCCCGTACCGTGATGGGTAAGGGTATTTCCTTTATGGAAAACAAGGCAAAGTATCATGGTTCTCCATTAAGTCCTGATCTGCTTGAGGATGGACTTGCCGAGCTTGGCTTTGAGAACAGCTTTGAACAGTGGCGGCAAAAACGTAGTCAACCGGTGCGGACGGAAACTATTATGGAGCCTCGGACCGAATATCCCGAGATCGATCCCGGCAGCCCAATTCTTTATGAGGCCGACACAATGACCGATAACCGGTCAGCCTACGGCAATGCTCTTCTTGGATTGGCTGAGGTCAACAATGTCAGCGACAAACCCCCTGTCATTACAGGTGTTTCCTGTGACCTTGAGGGATCGGTAAAAATGGGTGCTTTTCATCAACACAGCCCGGCGGGATATTTTGAGTCCGGTATTCAGGAGCATCATGCCGCTGCCATGAGTGGAGCTATGAGCTGTGAACAATTGGTTACCTTTTTCTCTACATTTGGCGTTTTTGCGGTTTCAGAGGTCTACAACCAGAATCGGCTTAGTGATTTTAACCATACCAATCTGAAGATCGTTGCGACCCATGTCGGCCTGGATGTGGGCGAGGACGGGCCTACTCATCAGTGCATTGATTATCTTGGCCTGTTGAAAAATTTCTTTCGATTTTCCGTGTTCATGCCGGCGGATCCAAATCAGACCGACCGCATTATCAGGTGCATTGCCATTGAGCGCGGCAATTATTTTGTCGGTATGGGGCGGTCAAAAACACCGATTATCACCACCGAAGATGGCCGGCCTTTTTATGACGCCGACTATAGATTTACCCCGGGTAAAGCTGATTGGCTGCGTCGCGGTACGGATGCCACTATTATTACCTATGGTGCCCTTACCCCTGCCTGTATGGAGGCATGGAAGGTCCTGAAGGCTGAAGGATATTCTGTTGGTGTACTGAATATGGCATCCCTTGTGCCCCTGGATATTGAAAGTATCCTTGAAGCCGCTGAAATAGGGCCGCTGATGACGGTTGAAGACCATCATGTTGGGACCGGTTTGGGGGCAAGTGTCGCCGTTGTCCTGATGGACAAGGGAAAAGCCTGTCAATTGCGCCGTCTGGGAGTCCACCACTATGGGTCCTCAGGCAAGCCTGCCGAGTTGTACGCTGCTCAGGGGCTTGACGCTGCATCCATCGCGGCAGAGGCCAAAGAACTGATTTCCTGACCAGGACGGAAAGAGCAACAGGTTAGAAAAAAAGAGAAAAAAAGAGGCCCTGCGCGTTTATCGTGCAGGGCCTCTTTTGGGTTTAACAGGTTCCGTTAAGCTTTTGTCCATGTGGCAGCAGGATTGTTCGCTGTTAAGGGGTTCCCTGAGGAGACATGTTTTCCTTGCGCAACTTGTTGAGCGTACCAAGATAAATGCGTTCCGACAGATCGTCGATAATGGTGGTCAGGGCTGTGTTTTCCGCTGCACTGCTCAGTGTCCTGGAGGGATAGTCCTCCGTCCATAATTCATTGGGAACCTCCCAGAGCACTTTACCGGTCTTGAGATTTTTGAGGATGTACCGCACACCAAGTTTGATTTTGACATCCGTCGTTACCGTGTCGCCGGTCCATGAAAGACTGGGCAGGTCAATTGAAACGATTTCACCGGCCAGGATTAAATCAGCCTTGTCTTTGTTTTTGGTCAGAACAATAGACCGGGATTTTTGAAACCAGCCGGACAGGGTTTTGTACAGGGTGATATCAATGCCGAGTTTGCTGGTTTTGTTTTTCCATTCAGGCATATAAATGGTTTTTATCGGACCATCATAGACGCTGGGGAAATAATATCCACAGCCTCCAAGAAGAAGAACCATTGAGGCAAGCAGAACAACGCCGACAACAATTTTTTTCACAGATAGACTCCCATACATGGATTGGCCGTAAGGCAGTGTGGCTATTGATGATGGGCATACGCTGTCGCGCATGCTCAGACAACAATATTAACCAGTTTACCTTTTACCACAATAATTTTTTTTGGCTTTTTTCCTTTCAGGAACTGGAGCGTCCGTTCATCGGTCATTGCCAGTTCTTCCATCTGCAGGTTATCGATGTCCGCTCCGGCTTCAATACGGGAACGAACCTTGCCGTTCACCTGAATGACCACGGTGATTTTTTCTTCACGGGCCGCCTGGGGATCAAAATCCGGCCAGGTGGTTTTGTCAAGAACGGTCGCATGTCCGGTGTATTCCCACATCTCCTCACAGAAATGGGGAACCATGGGGAAGAGAAGTAACAGACAGGTCTCCAAGCTGAATTTTAAGACAAAAGGAGATATGGATGTTTTAGAATCTTTTGTCGTCACCGTGTTTATTTGATTGACCAGCTCCATAACAGCGGAAATTGCCGTGTTGAAATGAAAATTATTTTCGATGGAATCGGTAACCCGGCCGATCGTCTGGTGTGTCTTCCTGTACAGTCCACCATTTACAGTATCAAGAGCTGCAATATCCGCAGAGGCGTCAACAGAGAAGCAAGATTCGTTGGCAATGATCAGACGGTAGACTTTGTTGAGAAATCGTGATGATCCATCCACTCCCTGCGCATTCCATTCCAGGTCCCGTTCGGGCGGGGCTGCAAAAAGTGAAAACAACCTGGTGGTATCTGCGCCGTATTTATCGATCAGCTCACTTGGGTCCACCACGTTTCCCTTGGATTTTGACATTTTGGAGCCATCTTTGATGACCATGCCCTGGGTCAGCAGGTTACTGAAAGGTTCGTCAATATTCAGATACCCAAGATCGCGAAGAACCCTGGTAAAAAAACGTGAGTAGAGCAGGTGCAGGATGGCGTGTTCCACACCGCCTATATACTGATCAACCGGCAGCCAGTAGGAGGCTGCCTCAGTATCCAGAGGTGCCTGTTCGTTGCGGGGACTTGTATAACGGGCAAAATACCAGGAGGACTCCACAAAGGTGTCCATGGTGTCTGTTTCCCGGCGGGCCGGGCCTCCACACGTTGGACAGGTGGTTGCAATGAAATCTTCCTGCTGATGCAGGGGCGCATGCGGCCCGTCCGGATCATCGGCGCCGGGCAGAATGACCGGGAGCTGGTCTTCCGGGACCGGCTGTATTCCGCACTTGTCACAGTAGATGATGGGGATGGGTGCCCCCCAGTACCGTTGCCGTGAAATACCCCAGTCCCGAAGGCGGTAGGTGATATGCGGTCCGCCGAACTTCTTTTGCTCGGCAAATTCGATGATGGCTTTTTTGGCTTTTTCCGAATCCATGCCGGTGAAATCGCCCGAGTCTATAAGGACGCCCGGTTCAAGGGAAGCTTCCTGCATGATATCAGCCTTGAGAGTGACCCCCTCTGGTTGGACTACCGGACGAATGGGCAGATTATATTTACGGGCAAATTCAAAGTCCCTCTCATCATGGGCCGGCACCGCCATGACTGCGCCGGTCCCGTATTCCATCAGAACGAAATTGGCGACATAGATGGGCACCCTCTCTCCGGTAAAGGGATTGATGCAGTAGGCGCCGGTGAAAGAGCCATGTTTTTCCGGTTCCTGATCAACTGTGGCCCGTTGTTTTTCTATAAGAGTTTCTTCGATAAAGCTTCTGACTTCGTTTTCCTGTTCTTTTCCCCGGATAAGAGCATCAATTAACGGATGTTCAACGGCCAGCGACATGAAGGTAACACCAAAAATGGTATCAGGACGGGTCGTGAAGATAGTAATTTTTTCATTGCTGTTTTCCACCGGAAAGTCGCAGGACATGCCCTGGCTTTTTCCGATCCAGTTGCGCTGCATGGTGACAACCTTTTCCGGCCAGCCCGTCAGTGTGTCCAGACCCTGTAGAAGCTCTTCTGCATAATCGGTAATCTTAAAAAACCAACCATGCATGGTGCGGGGCTGTACCGGCTGGTCACAACGCCAGCAGGCACCATCAATGACCTGCTCCCTGGCCAGTACGGTTTTACAGTCAACGCACCAGTTGACCGTAGTTTCCTTACGATAGACAAGGCCTTTCTTGAGCATTTGCAGAAAGATCAGTTGCTCCCATCGGTAATATTTGGGATTACAGGTGGCTATCTCCCGGTTCCAGTCATAACTGAGTCCCATGGCCTTGAGCT
>WGCP01000335.1 GCA_015493715.1 Desulfobulbaceae bacterium | reverse complement strand
TGACGACCCGGCCCTGTGCCAGGTTATCCAGAATCCATAACAGATTGGCGGGGCTGACGGCATCCATGGTTGGGCAGAGACAGCCCGGGGTCAGGGAATGGATAATTTTATCCGGATACTCATCGGCCAGTCGCCGAACCAGATTGATTTCCGTGCCGATGACCCAGTGACTGCCCGGTGCACCCCCGGCAACCGCTGTGATAATTCCCTCGGTCGAGCCATACAGATCCGCAGCCCGAACAACCTCGTTGCGGCATTCGGGATGGACGATAATGGTGGCCTCCGGCGCCGTTGCCCGCCAGCCGCTGACGTGCTCCGGGAAAATTCGCATGTGCACCTCGCAGTACCCGTCCCAGAGAACGACCCGTGCATTTTTGAGATCATTTTTCCCATTGCCGCCCATGGGTTCACCCCGCCGCCAGAGGGCGACCTGCTCATCCGGTATATCAAGCATCCAGGAGGCGTTGCGGCCAAGATGTTGATCGGGGAAAAAGAAGACCATTTTGCCCTGGTCAAGGGCCCAGGCCAGCACCTCTTTTGCATTTGAGGACGTACAGACGGAACCCCCGTGTTCACCGACAAAGGCCTTGACCGATGCTGAAGAATTCACATAGGTGATAGGAATGATATCACTATCCGAAAGGCCGGTCACGGAAATCAATTCTTTCCAGGCAGCGGCTATGGCGGAGCTGCTTGCCATGTCCGCCATGGGACAACCGGCATCAAGATGAGGCAACAATACCTTCTGATTTTCGGCGGCAAGAATATCTGCGGCTTCGGCCATAAAGTGAACGCCGCAAAAAACGAGAAACTCCCGGTCCTGGATGGCTGCGGCTTCACGGGAGAGTTTTAAGGAATCGCCCTTCAGGTCCGCAAAGCGGTACACGCTGTCGCGCTGATAATGATGGCCGAGGATAAGCAGCCTGTCGGCCAGCTCTTCTTTACGCGCCTGTATCCGAGCAAGAATTTCATTCTCTTCAAGCCCGAGATACTGCCTGCCTATATCAATCTGCCGCATTACTGACATATGCCTACTCCTTAATATTTTAACCAAAAATAGCCCACGAAATCATGTCGTTTCAAGCTGTTTTCATCGTTTATTGTGGCTGTGACGGTATAATCCGGACCAGCCATGCTGGTTTATCCGGTTCGACACACCGGGTAACACGGGAAAAATAAATACTTGTCGTTCAATTAACAGGTTTTTCCCTTACGTCACAATAAAAAAACCCTGCCCATCCGGGCAGGGTTTTCTTTTTTTTCATTTGGGTGAAGTTTACTTTCAGGCAGCGGCAGTTTTTACCCAGGCGGCCTGCGGCCCTTTATCGCCATCTTCCAGCAGAAAAAAAACCTCGTCACCCTCGTCCAGATCATCCATGGCAACGTCTTTTAACGAAGATTCATGGAAAAAGACCTCCTGCTGATCAGGAGTAAGGATAAAACCATAGGATTTTTCCGGAAAAAGACGACGGATCTTGCCACTGGCCTTGAAACCGGGCAGCCCGCCTGCAGCCTTTGCCCCTTTATGGTTGTTATGCTTTTTACGCACAATTTCCTTCAACTGAAGTCCCAGCACATCAAAGGCCTCCACCAGCAGCGGATGGACCTTTTCGCCCCAGCGTTTTACTACCACGGTATCATTGGGCACAGTGGCGACCAGACGCACTTCATAGCCACCCTCTTTATAACCGGGAGTAGCCTCAATGGTTACGCGTAGGTGAAGGACAAAATTTGCATAATGTCGGATAAGCTTGTCCCGCTCCTCCTCAATTTTCTCCTGCCAGCCCTTCCGCATGTCCACATTTCTGGCCTCAACTTTCAGTTCCATATTGATCCTCCAAGATTATGGTCGTCAGCGACCCCATGTCGCCGCCTGGAAAAGAGCAAGGCATCTTCCGTTCCCCTTCAAGGAAATTTCCCCTTCAAGAAAGCGCGATTATCCTGTTCTTGCAACACAACACTGAAATGAATATAAAGGAAATTACATGAAGGGATGTAACGGGAAGAATGC
>WGCP01000334.1 GCA_015493715.1 Desulfobulbaceae bacterium | reverse complement strand
GGTTTCCACGGCACTGGAAGCGCCCATGGCATGGCCAAGAAATGATTTATTGGCCGTAACCGGCACCACTCGATTGCCGAAAACTTCGCCCAGGGCCTCATATTCCACCTGGTCGCCCACCCTGGTTGAAGCGGCATGGGCGTTGACGGCGTCAATATCCGCCGGTTCAAGACCGGCATCACCGATGGCCTCTTGCATGCAACGGCTGACCGTGGGCAGGTAGGGTGCCACGACATGATGGGCATCCGAGGTCATGCCCCAGCCCGCAATTCCGGCGCTTGCGTGAAGACCATGCGCCTCGGCAAACTCGGCGGCTGCCAGAATAACGGCCCCCGCTCCTTCGGCAATAACAAAACCTCGCCTGTCAACGGAAAAGGGACGGCTGGCTTTTTGCGGCGGCTCCTGCTCCCGCCCCTCCCTGGGGATATAGACCCCGTTCATGGTATAAAAACCGGCAACAATGGGTTCAACCAGGGCAAAATCAACGGCCCCGCAGAGAACAACATCCGCCCTGCCCTGCGCCAGCAGCATGGCGCCGACAAGCATTGAGGTCAGACCGGTGGCGCAGGCGGTGATGGTGGTTGTGATCGGTCCCCGGGCCCCGGTCTGAATGGCAATCTTGCCGCCGACCATGTTGATGCAGGAATTAGGATTGGCGTAGGGCTGCGGCAGTTTATTTTCCCTCTGCAGCCTGCGATCGGCCGCAAGGACCGCGTCCAGACCACCGATGGCGGAACTGTAGGTGACCGCCACCCGGGGCGCAATATCTTCCGTGATCTCAAGACCACTCCGCTCAAGCGCCCGGGCCACGGTGAGCATCGAGTATTTGAAAACCGGAGAGCTCCAGGCCGCCTGTTCCCGGGCGGAAAGAAAGGAATACCGACCACCCTTGACCAGCTCATCAGGTATATCAGGCACCTGACCGGCAATGGCGACCGGGAAATCAACCGGCAGGGGAAAACGGGTCAGGGGACCGATGCCGCTTGTGCCGGCCAGGGCCGCCCGCCACTGGTCTTCCAGGTCCAGCCCAAGGGCTGAAACGGCATCATAGCCGACAATGACCGCGTCCCTGGCTGCCATCTTTTACCAGGGAATGAACTGGTAGAGCTTGGCAAACATCTCGTAGACCTCTATCCAGTTCTGCAGGTCTTTGGCGGTCTTGATATGGGCCCGTTTATTGACCATCACCCAGCTCATGTGGGCGGCGCCGTCCTTGCAGGTCGAGCAGTCCCTGGTCTCCGAGGTGCAGCAGCGATGCATGGTTTCCAGGTCCGAGGCCCAACGGATGAAATTGGTCAGTCGTTTTGGGCGCGGATCACGCCTGTCGATGGGCTCGGTCACCGAAGGACACTCCATCCAGCCGAACCGCCTGCCCATCATGCGGCCGGAGGTAATGATCTCATGGTAATAGCGGCAGGAAACAACCGTTTCCGGATAGGCATCCAGCATGGCATCCATCTCGTCCCGGACGGCCACCAGTTCTTCCGGTTGCCAGGAAAAGCCGTCCACGCCCTCGTCATTGGAGAGGAGCTGCATATGCACCTTGAGGCCGACATCTTTGATCTTTTTAATGATCCGCTCGGTCTTTCCCAACTGCTTCGGGGTGATGGTATAGAGATAATAGGCATGCGGGTCGCCCGCATAGTTGGCGCTGGAAATTGTAAAGGTGTCCTTGCCGCGCAGGATTTTTTCATCCTCGGCATCGCCCCACAGGGAAAGACCGACCATCATGTCCGGAAACCGGTCCCGCGGCACCTTGATAAGGCCGTTGGTGGCGCAGAAGGTGGGCAGCCGTGTATAAAAGGCCTCGATCCTGTCCAGGCAGAGGGTGGGCTCGCCACCGATGAGAATGGCCAGGTTGACGCCGCGCGCCATCTCCTTTTCAACAAAGGCGTGCCATTTGTCGATGTCTTTTTCTTCCGAGGCCCGCTCATGCTCACCAGAGGAGAAGAAGAAACACCCCTTGCAGCGCAGATTGCAACGGTCGGTAACATCATAGATGGAACTGCGGATGTTGAGTTTTGATATTTTTTTATATCGCTCGTACCAGTGGTCATCGAGCAGGGAACTGACGGTTATCATGGCAGGGGTCTCGCATTCGGATTACGAAAATTTGATGAACTGTAGAGTAGAGCGCTACTAAAGGATTCTCCTGGATCTTACCAGACGCCTTGCCGCACGCGGCTACTACGTGCCCAGGAAGCTCTCCTGTCATAGCGCCCCCTCGTCAAACCGGACATGCGGTTTTCCCGCATCCGGCTTTC
>WGCP01000333.1 GCA_015493715.1 Desulfobulbaceae bacterium | reverse complement strand
GAAAGCCGGATGCGGGAAAACCGCATGTCCGGTTTGACGAGGGGGCGCTATGACAGGAGAGCTTCCTGGGCACGTAGTAGCCGCGTGCGGCAAGGCGTCTGGTAAGATCCAGGAGAATCCTTTAGTAGCGCTCTACTCTACAGTTCATCAATTTTTTTGACGATGAATTTTTTTAAGAGAAACAATGTGGTTGAAATCGGATGAAATTGTCCAAACATATTTTCAGCTATGGTGATTGATTGCCAAGGAGAGAAAATGAAGAAAATTGTTCTGCGTGAAGATGAAATGCCGACCAGCTGGTATAATGTGGTTCCAGATATTCCAGGCGGGATGCAGCCTCCGCTTGATCCGGAAACCCTGGAGCCGATGGCCCCGGAAAAACTGGCTGCAGTTTTTCCCATGGGGCTACTTGAGCAGGAGATGAGTCCGGAGAGTTTTATCGATATTCCCGAAGAGGTTCTAAATATTTACAAAATCTGGCGTCCCTCCCCCCTGGTTCGGGCCTATAAACTGGAAGAAGCCATCGGTACTAAGGCAAAGATATTTTTTAAGAATGAGGGCGTTTCCCCGGTCGGTAGCCATAAGCCAAACTCAGCCGTGGCCCAGGCTTATTACAATAAGCGTGAAGGCGTAAAAAGGCTGACTACGGAAACCGGCGCCGGTCAGTGGGGTTCGGCCCTGGCGCTTGCCACCTCAAAATTCGGCCTGGAATGCAAGGTGTACATGGTCCGGGTTTCTTTTGACCAGAAACCATACCGTAAGTCGATCATGCAGACATTCGGCGCCGGCATCGTTGCCAGCCCCAGTCCGGACACCAACACCGGCCGGGCCATACTGGAAAAAGATCCGAACACTCCCGGATCTCTCGGTATCGCCATCTCCGAGGCCCTGGAAGATGCCGCCACCAGTGAAAACACCAACTACGCCCTCGGTTCAGTGCTGAACCATGTTGTTCTTCATCAGACGATTATCGGCCTTGAGGCCAAAAAGCAGATGGAAATCGCCGGTGAATATCCGGACGTGGTTGTCGGCTGCTGCGGCGGCGGTTCAAACTTTGCCGGTCTGATGGCGCCATTCGTGCCCGATTATCTGGAAGGAAAAAAAATTGAATTTGTCGGCTACGAACCTGCCTCCTGTCCGACTATGACGGCAGGCAAACTGGCCTATGATTCCGGTGATGTCAACATGATGACTCCTCTACTCTACATGTACACACTGGGCCATGACTTCATGCCTCCTGGTATCCATGCCGGCGGCCTGCGCTATCACGGCATGGCTCCGATTATTTCGGCCCTGATCCGGGACAAGGTCATAACCCCTAAAAGCTTGCATCAGCTTGAATGTTTTGAGGCCGGTGTCCTTTTTGCTAAGACCGAAGGTATTATCCCTGCACCGGAGACCACCCATGCCATTCGCGGGGCGATCATCGAAGCCATGAAAGAGCCGGATAATCCCAAGACCATCCTTTTTAACTTTTCCGGCCATGGCCTGATCGACATGACGGCCTATGACAATTACCTGGCCGGTAAACTGCATGATTATTCCTATCCCAAGGAGCAGATCGAGGAATCTCTTTCCCATCTTCCCAAAATAGGTTGATCATGACACAGGTTTGAAAATGGGTACGGCAATCGCACGTTCCCTCCTGTTTGTCCTGATTGTTTTTTCTTGCGGGCAGTCGGCCTCTGCCGGCTGCCCGAAGTTTACCGATGTTATCCACAATGGCGCCTGGGCTGTTGCCGATAAGCGCGGCAATCTTGTCGGCGGCTGTAATATCGATACTCCCTTTGTTCCCGCCTCCATCCTGAAAATCCCTACCGCCCTGGCTGCCCTGCGCGTTCTGGGGCCCAAGTATCGTTTCAGAACAGAATTGTATCTTGATTCAAAAAATAACCTGTACATTCGTGGCCTTGGCGATCCTTTGCTCATCAGCGAGGAAGTCCTTGCCATACTGCAGAATTTGCACCGCCGTGGCGTGCAGACAATCAACTCCATCTATATTGATGATTCCGCCTTTGCTCTGGAGCATCAACCGCCGGGCCGGGAGACGAGCTCCAATCCTTATGACGCGCCGATCGGAGCAACCGTGGTTAATTTCAATTCCGTTGCCTTTCGGGTTTTCAGAAATCACCATGTCCGCTCCACCGAACCGCAGACCCCGACCCTGCCGATAATGCAAAAACTTGGGCGAAATATGTCCAGAGGCCGTTATCTGATCAATATCTGTCCAGGCGGATGTCAGCCGGAAAAGAGAATGGCCCGGTTAACGGTAGAGCTTTTTCGCAGTTTGCAGCACAGGGCGGGTATCACCGGTAAGGGTGGTTTCGGCAGGAAGAAAGGCCCGGCCCATGCCCGGTTGGTCTATTTTCATAAAAATTCACGAAGACTGGATGAGGTGCTGGCATCAATGCTTAAATATTCCAGCAACTTTATCGCAAATCTTCTCTATTTGACCATCGGTGCGGAAAAATACGGCTATCCTGCAACCTGGGCCAAGGCAAACCGGGCGGTTCACAATGCCCTTGTCAGTGAGCTTGGGGTGAAAACAGCGGCGCTTATCGTTCAGGAAGAAGGTGCGGGACTGTCGCGAAATAACCGGGTAACAGCCAGGGCAATGCTGACGGCATTAAAAAAATTTCGGCCCTATCGAGAATTGCTCCGCAAGCGCAGGCAGGTTCGGATTAAAAGCGGAACCATGAAGGGAATTTTCAATTATGCCGGTTACCTGTCGGATGGCAAAGCATTTGTTATTCTTCTCAATCAGCAGCGTAATACACGTGGGACTGTTTTGGCCAGAATCCGACGGGGAAGATATCCCCACTATGCAATCAGGAGATAACGATGAAAATTTTCACCTTTTTTTGCCTGGTTTTTTGTCTATTGGTGCAACCACTCTATGCCGGTGAGCGAATTTCCATGCAAGCCGCTGATGGGCATCCGCTGGTCGGCACCCTGAGCAGGCCTGGAGGAAACAAGAATTTGCAGGCCGGTGTAGTTTTGCTGCCCATGTATCGGCATACCAGGGAGAGTTGGCAGCCGCTGGTGGAAAAACTGAACAACGCAGGCTTCACCACCCTGGCCATTGACCTGCGCGGGCATGGCGACAGCCGCTATGATGCGGCCGGCCGGGATGACGGGAAGCGTGTTATCAGTCGTGATCCAATCCTTTTCAATGCCATGTATCTTGACGCGGCCGCTGCAACCGCCTGGCTTGGGGAAAAAATGCACATAACAACGGAACGAATGGCACTGGTTGGGGCAAGTGTCGGCTGCAGTGTCGCCCTGCAGGCAGTGGCAAGTGGAGCGGTCAAGGCCTATGCAGTAGTGGTTATGACCCCAGGCAGCAACTATCTTGGTATTGCCACCATGAAGCAGATTACATCATGGCCGGGAACACCGCTGTTGATTCTCAGCAGTGAAGAGGAAAAAGACCGTGGCGCTGAACAAATTTATGCGGCTCTTGCAAAAAAAGGAGCTGAGCTGCGACTTTTTCCACAAACGCAGGTCCACGGAACCAACATGTTCGGTGAGGTTGCCGGTGTAGAAGGTCTGATCACCGACTGGCTGGTGGATAAATTGCCGCAGTAGAAGGTCGGCCCAGATTCAATCATGGCCTTACATGATGCCTTTGATTAAGAACTCCGGGGAAATTATTCCTGATTGCCATGAAAACTTAGCTGAAGGGTGGCCTTAACCCGCATATTTCACAAGCGATCTACTACAAGGTTTGAAAATACCATGCCTACTGTGTCACAGCGCAAAAAGGGTTCCTCGAAATATTTCAATATGTCTGTGGCCCTTTTTGCACTGTTCCTTGCATCCATGGTATTTTCAGACCTTTCGCGACGACCTTTGTGAAATATGCGGGTTAAATGAAATCAGGGACAAGCGCGGGATAAATGGAAAAAAATTTTGAAGTTTCAAGTGAATAACCATCACGATTAATGAAGATACTATGTTTGCCCGGTCTATAGATCAAGAGTATGAGCAATCCATCGTCCGCCTGTTACTTGGGGGCGTGGTCCAGATTTACCTCCTGTGTTTTGCCGCTTTGCAGTCATGGATGATCCCCAGTTTTTTAAGTTTTATTCTAATTTCATTGGCTATAATCTATTCCATTCATGTGATGCCTGGTGATTATCCGTGGCGTAAAATATTTGGGCAGCTGGTTGATATCGGGTCGGTAAGCATACTTTTATTTTTTTGCGGCAAGGTCGCCGTGCCGGTGGTCGGTGTTTATCTCTGGGTGTCTGTCGGGAATGGCTGCCGTTTTGGAACCCCATATCTGCTCAGTGCCACAGTGCTATCCACCATCTGTTTTATATATATTGCCCTTCATCAGCCGTATTGGCTTGAGCATCGAAATTTTGCTGTGGGAATAGGCATCCCATTGTTTATCGTCCCTCTCTATTTTGCAACTCTTCTCAGCCGACTTAATGCAACTCGAAAACAACTAGAATTACTTTCTTACAAAGATGAATTAACAGGTCTTTTTAATCGAAGATCCTTTGATGATAAGATTAGGCTGGAAGTTTCACGTTTGAAACGATTTCCAGCCTCATTTTCCGTCGCTATCGTCGATATTGATCATTTTAAAGGAGTTAATGACACATATGGACATCTAGTTGGCGATATTGTTTTGAAAAACGTTGCAAAGGTCCTGAAAAAAACGTGTAGAGATATGGATGTCGTTGCCCGTTACGGCGGTGAAGAATTCGCATTGCTCCTCCCCGGTCTCTCAAAAAGTGAAAAACAGGCTTTTGGTGAACGGCTTAGAAAGGCTGTAGAAAAATCACCGGTTACTCTCAACGGAAATTCAATTCGGGTAACAGTGAGTATAGGCATGTCGTGTTGGAATACGAGTTACAGCAGCGCTGAAGATTGGCTGCTTCAAGCTGATAACGCTCTTTATCAAGCCAAGGATCAAGGAAGGAATCGGGTTGTTGTTGCAGAACCGCTGAATACTCCACCCATTTATTCAATTTAATCCTATACAATCCATGGATACGAAATGGAGATGAAATACAGGGGAGGCCAATTTATCTAAAAGGAAAATAAATCGTGGTCTGCCTCTCTTTTCTCCCTAAATTGGTTGGCGAGTTGGGCAGGAATTTGTAATCTGATTGTTATGAGTATTATAATAACCAAGGAATATCATGAGTATTACTCCAAGAGGTATGAGTATACAGGAAGCTTACCGACTTTATCGTGATGACAAGTTGGAAGTGAACAGGAAATATCAAAGGAAACTTGTCTGGACTGTAGAAGAAAAACAGTCTCTCATAGACAGTATTTTAAGAAATTTCCCTATCCCTTTAATACTCTTAGCAGAAGAAAAAGGGGCAAATAAATATGAAATTCTTGATGGAATGCAAAGATTAAATGCCATTTTTACATATATTGAGAATGCATTTGAATGCGGAGGGAATTATTTTGATGTTAAAGAGTTTTCCAGAGCAAATCAAGCAAGAGAAGCAGGACTTTTTACGCAGGTTTCTGAAACAGTAACTTTGTTAAAACCAGAGCTTTGTGCAGACTTTCTTGACTATCAATTAGCTGTAACAATATACCCTACCGAAGCCGACAATCAGGTGGTAGAGGTATTTGGACGAATTAACTCTGGCGGTAGACAATTAAGCTGGCAAGAGAAAAGACAAGCTGGAATGGTTGATTCTTTTTCAAATTTAGTAAGGGTACTTTCATCTGAAATAAGAGGAGACGCATCAAGAGAAAAGTTACCACTTGTTGAAATGCCTGAGATTAGTATTGATTCCAAACGTCTTGATCTTGGTTATGAACTTAAAGCGGAAGAAATATTCTGGTGCAGGCAAGGGGTATTATGGGTAAAACAACTAAGAGACAGTGAAGATGAGGAAATGATAGCAGATATCGTTTCTTCAATCGTTCTTGGAGAACCTATCGCCAAGAGTAAGGATCTTTTGGATGAAATATATAATGTAAAAAGTGATATATTTAAAAATGTTAGAATAAAACTGGCTGCATATGGCGAGGAACGAATACAAGAAGAAATAAAAGTTACATTATCCGTCCTTCGTGAAATAATAGATGTTGTTGATCCTGGCCCTAATGCACTCCGCAAGTTCATAAATCCCAAATCAACAAATCCCATTAAAGCAGCTTTTTACAGCTTGTTTATGGCACTGCATGAACTAGTGATTATTGAAGAGAAATCTCCATCAGACTGTGACCAGATTATGTCTGCAATTTCTGGGTTACAAAAACAAATGAAAACCACCGCAAAATATTCGAAATCAGCGGATCGGATTAAGAATATTGGAATTACGAAGGGCCTCATACAAAGTTATTTTGTGCATAAAGACCCACCGTTGCTTAGGCATGGTGCGGGTTTGTCATTGGATTTTGAAAATGCAATTAGGAGATCCAAAATTGAGACTTCGCGCTACGAGTGCAAACAAGGTTTTGTTGACCTTTCTCCTGATAG
>WGCP01000332.1 GCA_015493715.1 Desulfobulbaceae bacterium | reverse complement strand
GTAGTATCCGATGAGGCTTTCTGCCGGAGCTTCTGGTAAGGAAACGGTAAGAAAAGACTGGCGGAATTGATGATGTTACGGCCTGTTATCAATGAATGGGAATTTTTACCACACCAATGCGGTCCTGTCAAAAAAAGGTAACCGTTCACCAGGGGCTAGACGTTTCGAACAAACTCAGGCCTGTAAGCGTTTAGCAGTGCCCCCTATTCGTTCAAGCAGGCCGACGAGTCTATAGCTCGCTATGTAAGGAGGCCTGATCGGACGAAGATGGGGTGCTGGTGAACGCTTACAAAAAAAGTATATCTGATGACCGGCTTTGCTCCAACATGGGCAGTCATGTCCTCCGTGGAGATTTTCGGATATAACAACCCCGT
This sequence comes from Desulfobulbaceae bacterium, assembly GCA_015493715.1. GTDB lineage: Bacteria > Desulfobacterota > Desulfobulbia > Desulfobulbales > Desulfobulbaceae > DRLX01. The sequence goes on along the minus strand of WGCP01000332.1, from coordinate 2,507 downwards.
CGCAGGAAGACGGGGTCTCACAAGTTCCGTATGTCCCCAGTGGGCCGGTATGAAGTCCAAAATACTGCAATTAGACGTTATACTTCGGAGCCCGTTATTTCCAGTAATAGAGGGCACGATCCTGAAGAGCAGCCTCGATTTCAAGGAGGCGATTGTATTTTGCCAACCGTTCGCTGCGGCTGGCGGACCCGGTTTTCAGATGGCCGCCGTCCATGGCCAGCGCAAAGTCGGCCAGGAAGGTATCGGCGGTCTCTCCTGACCGGTGGGAGATCAGGTAGCGCCAGCCGTTATCGCGGCACATGCGCACCGCATCAATGGTTTCCGTGACCGTGCCGATCTGATTGAGTTTTATCAATGCTGAATTGGCGGTCTGTTCTTGAATACCCCGGGCAATAAATTTGGTATTGGTCACGAAGATATCATCGCCGATGATTTCAAGCTTTTGACCAAGTTTGGCGGTGAGTCGGGCGAATCCCTGCCAATCGTCTTCGGCCAGCGGATCCTCCCAGAAAACTATGGGATAGTCGCCGGCCCATTTGTCAACAAGGGCAATCATCTCATCGCTGCTCATCTCTCCAGCCCCGGACCACTTCAGGTCATAGCGACCTTCACTGGTTGCAAAGGAGGTTGCCGCGCTATCGATGCCGATGGCGATATCCTTGCCGGGAATATATCCTGCTTTTTCAATCGCCTTGATGATCAACTCCATTGCCTCTTCATTGCTGTCGAGATTGGGCGCAAATCCACCTTCGTCCCCAACCGAGGTGGCCAGGCCTTTGGCGGAGAGAATGTTTTTCAGGGCATGGAATGTCTCGGCCACCGAGCGCAAACCATCGGCAAAATTTGGGGCACCGATGGGAACCGCCATGAATTCTTGAAAATCAACGCTGTTATCGGCATGCTCTCCACCATTGAGAATATTCATGCAGGGAACCGGCAAGCGCCTGCAACCGGTGCCGCCGAGATAGGCATATAACGGCAGGCCTATGGAGGTGGCACCGGCCTTGGCAGCCGCCATTGAGACACCAAGAATGGCGTTGGCACCCAGTTTTTCCTTGTTCGGGGTGGAGTCAAGTTCGATCATTTCCTGATCAATGAGCGATTGATTAAGGGCGTTCATGCCGATAACCATGGGCCCGATCTCTTCGTTGACATTGGCAATGGCATTCAGGACGCCCTTGCCTCCGTAACGGTTGCGGTTTCCATCGCGGAGTTCTATGGCCTCGTTTTCACCCGTGCTTGCCCCTGATGGAACAGAAGCCGAAACCCTGGTGCCGTCTTCCAGTTCCATCAGGACCCGTACCGTCGGATTTCCTCGTGAGTCTAGAATTTCCAGGGCATTAACCGATGTTATCGTTGTCTTCATTGTCGTGTCCTCGTGCTGGTTTTCAAGGGATATATAGGGGTATGGAGAGTGGACGCGGATTGACAGTGGTTTTTCCATTTCCGATTTTCTGATCATGTTGCTGGTTTCCAACCGCCTCCTTAGGTACAAAGTATATCTTCATTGATAAACTGCAAGGCAGTGAGGGTGGAATTCAGGAGGAAAAAAGGTATTATTTGTTGTTGAGAGTGGCTTGAAAAGGTAGGGTAATGATTTATTGTTTAAGCATAAACTCAAAACCTTTTCTGTTAAACCAGCATGGCTGGACCGGTTTTTTTGCTCCAGCCATAATCAACGATGAAAATAGCCTGAAACGACATGACTTCGAGGGCTGTTTTCGGAAAAAACAAACAGCACTGTCTGTAAGGAGGCCAGAGCATGGCAAAAGTAATCACCGCTCTCTATGCAGTTGACACCACCGTTCAAAATGTCGTCGATGATCTCGTTAATATCGGCCTGCCGACGGAAAAAATACTTGCCGATGAAGAAGAAAAAATGGTGAAGGTCATTGCGGGAGCTGCCATTGAGGCGGAAATTGAAGAGGTGTTGAAGAGGCATAAACCGGAAGAGGTCAGTATTCACAGCCTTAAAGAAAAAAAGATGGCGGAGACATTGACAGCAACCTATGAAGCCGCTGATACCCTTAAAAACGTTGTCGATGACCTAATCAATATAGGACTGCCGGCGGAAGAAATTTTTGCTGATAAGGAGAACAAGGTTGTGAAGGTGATTGCGCCCAAGGTGATTGAAGCGGAGATCAAGGAAGTGATGAAACGGCACGACCCCATTCGGGTGGAGTAGAAAGAGCAAAGAGCGTCAGGATTGAGCTGGCGGTTTTACGGCCATTGCAGTTAGTTCCGCCGGATGAGGTCCCCTGGAAAAAAAATTCTATTCCGCTTGCCTTGTGCTCCTGCGCAAAGGTTAAACGTTATGAAAAAGGGGTTACATATTCTTTCAATATGTAACCCCTCTTAGGCCTTTAATCTGCAACAAAAGCCGATGCGCATTAGTGCATAATTGTTTTTCGTAGCGTACTGCGGGTGTCGTTTATTTATCTCTATTCCCCCGTGAGAAGAGAAAGCGCCTTGTCCACAGTTGCATTTTTCACGGTAACGGCATAGAT
>WGCP01000331.1 GCA_015493715.1 Desulfobulbaceae bacterium | reverse complement strand
TTAGGCAAGAAGACCTCCCTGATCCCGAAGATGTGGATACGCAGTTCCTGTGGGGTTGGCCGGAGGAAATTCTCGGAGCAAGTTTTTCCCCTGATGGCAAGGAAATTATCACCTCGAGCAACCTGGGCATTATCCGGATTTTTGACAGCCGGACCATGAAAATAAAAACAATCATGCATAACAGCGCCAACGACCCGGAACCGTTTCGGTTTTCAAAGCCCTACGACCGGCCGATGATCTGCCGCAAGAAAGACCATGACCTGGTTTTTATCCGGCACCAGGGCCACCATGCCGGCACTATTTGGGATACAACCGGGAAAAAGGCGATTGCTTCTCTTCGCCTGGGTGGTGATGACTCCCTGGCGTTTTCTCCTGATTGTGAAAAGGTTGCCATGTTCCATGAGGGCGACATCCTGGAATATTCTCTCCACCATCTCAGGAAAAAATTCGCTGATTTACTGGATTGTGTTGCGAAATCAGGCTCCATGACAGGCCGCGGAAAATGTGCAGGGAAACTTGATACCGATCACCTGTACACAGCCGGAGATGAACAAATCGCCGCGTTTTTTTTTCCGGATAATCAACATTTGCTGAGTATCAGTGTGTCGGGGCAATGGAGGGTGTATGATCTCGGGAAAAACAATGATACCGGGGTGGAATTTTCGGCTATAGCCAAGAAGAAACTTGCCGAAAAACTCGATATCCCCCCGGATCTGATTGACGGCGCTGGTCAAAAAACATGGTCCGGATACCCTCCCCACTTGCCGTTACCATCTCTTCGATTTTCCAGCAAGGCTCCCCTGACAAGGGATTCACTTGCCCGAGACCGGATTGTCCTCGTGAATGAAGAGGACACGAGTCTCATCGACGTTCACGACCTTGAAGCCGGGAAACGGTTGCTGAGAATAGATGCTGGAACTCCGGTGAAGCAGGCGGTCTTTGCCCCCAATGGCAGATTCATCCTGGCGGTGGTTGGTTCGAAAGGCAACAGGCTGATTATTTTTGATGCTGACACGGGAAAGAATGTCTTTACCAGGGAGTTGAAGGATTCAATCACCAGGCTGCTTTTTTGGAAGAAAGGCCGTTATTGCCTGGTTTTGGACTCGGACAATTTCCATGAATCAAACCCCATGCTCATGGTTGACCTGGATGGGAAGGTAAAAGAAGTTCCGATTCCATGCCGGAACAAATTATCCATTGCCGGAGACCCGGTTATTTCCGCAGACAACAGGTATGTCGTTTCAATCGTTCACTCTAATACCGGCAGTGTTATTGATATCAGCTCGCTTGCGGCCGATGATTGTTGGTCAGAGGATATCTATCCTGGTGCGGGAGAGATGGATGCCCGGAGTGATGTGATTAGTTCGGCTCCGATTCCGCTGCCGGGCGGTACCCGATTTTTGACCGGCATGGAGGATGGTGATCTTGATCTTTGGGAAATCAGGTCCGGAAAAAATCACGGCAGAGAAAAAACGCATCTGCTGGATGGTTGGGATGACAGTCCGACCAACAGGGAGGCGACCACGGTTGGGCTGAGCAATGGCGGCGGTAAAATAAAAATATTGTCCGTGGACAGCGAAGGCGTGGTCAAAATATGGAACAGGCAGGGTGAACGGATTCTCCTTATCGGCAGTGAAAATCCACAGGTTGAAGCGGCAGCTTTTTCTTCGGACGGTGCTTTTGTCGCTACCGTGGACCAGGGCGATGTGCCGACAATTAGGGTGTACGAGGCCGCCACCGGAAGAGTGCTGCAAACGTATCCGCTTTTCGATTACGGTAGCACCAGGAAAATCTTTTTTACCCGGCAAGGACGCCGGCTCGCTGTCATATCCAATGATCTGACAATACAACTGTTCGCCATCCGCGCACCCAGACCGACAAACACAAAAATCGAAAAGCTCATTCGCTGTTACGTCCCTTGGAAACTGCAGGGCCAGACCCTGCAACCCGCCCTGCCCGATCCCGGATTGTGTCATACCCGTGCCAGACAAAACGTGCCATAGAAGGACGTAAGGCCAGCCGGATGACAGAAGGTGTTTGCTCTTTCAGAGGGATCTCATCTTCTTTCAGGCGGCCGTTTTTTCCGGAAGTCGAGCCTGATTATTCTCCCCTTTACGTTGTTTCAGCCAGGCGTCAAATTCCGGGTATTGACGGCTGAGATACATTTTTATCAAGGTCCAGAAATCGCTCGGTTCACTCTGCAGACCGATCCATTCGGCAAGCAGTTGCAGATTCCTGTCCTCATACCATTTTTTCGGCGGGAAGGGGTTCGTTTTGTTCGAGACAGATTCTGTCTCCACTCTGGATGCACCAACCTGCCATTCATTCCCGTCCCTGCCGGATAAAATCCACCTGCCAAGATACAGCATATCTTCATATTCAAGGTCAAAATGGGCGGCAATTTTTTCCCGCACAGTAATCGAACCCGGCTTCCTGCCCTTGATGATCGAGTTTAAATATCCCGAGTCAATACTTTGCTCTTTTGACAGCCTGGATTGTGCTCTTCTGCCTTCCCGAGCGAGAAGGAATTCCAAAGCCGTTCTGAATTTCAAGTCTGTTTTATTCATTTATTTGTCTCATTTGACAGCGCAAGAGAAGTAATCACCAAGATTACATATCACTTACCTTTTTTATTTATCTTATATTGTCCTATTTGACAACTTTTTGCAACTGTCTTTTTTGCCTATTTTTTTATTTGACTAAATAGTCTTTAGGGGCTAATTATAGGCTATGGAGAAAGTTACACAGCGAAGCGTAGCTGAGTCGGCAGGCATTAAGGCCTATTTCTTGAATCATATTTTGCATGCAAGAAAGCCATGCCCGCCATCATTGGCCCCAAAACTTGAAAAGCTGACAGGCATAGAC